>WBUR01000017.1 GCA_008933615.1 bacterium
TCCTCCACCTGAGCCGCCGCCGCTTTGTGTAGTGTCAGTGTTTTTTGGTTCGGGAGACTCTTCAATCGGGCTGCATGAAAACAACCCAATGCAAAGTGCCAATGCAAAAATTAATATGTTTTTCATAATTAGTATGGTTACAAGATTAGTTTTTTATCATACTAAACACAAGACGTTTTATACCAAAAGTACGTTGCTTTTTTGTAAACACTTCTTTGCAGGTTATGGCATATCATTTGATAAAAGGTGTAGATACTGCAAAGGTCAAAGCATATCTTTGCACCGCTTTTATTTTTTAATCCACTAACAAATAACTGATAACAGACACACCTATATGAACGGATTTTTTAAAGTTCCCGTAGCCGTAAACGAACCTGTACTTAACTACGCCCCCGGCAGCAAAGAAAAAGCCCAACTGAAAAAAGCGTTGGCTGATGCCCGTGCCACACAAGAGGATATACCTATGTATATAGGCGGTAAGGAAGTACGCAGTGGTAATACCAAAGAATTGCGTCCGCCACACGACACCAAACATTTGTTGGGTGTGTTTCACGAAGGCGATAAAAACCACGTGCAACAGGCGATTGACGCAGCGTTGGCAGCCCGTACCGCTTGGGCGGATATGCCTTGGGAACAACGTGCCGCTATATTTTTAAAAGCAGCTGACTTAATTGCAGGCCCATACCGTGCTAAGTTAAATGCAGCTACCATGCTTGGCCAAAGCAAAAATGCTTATCAGGCTGAGATTGATTCTGCGTGTGAGATTATCGACTTTTTGCGTTTCAACGTTCAGTTTATGACTGAAATATATACCGACCAACCTATTTCTTCACGCGGTATATGGAACCGTTTGGAATACAGGCCGCTGGAAGGTTTTGTGTTTGCACTTACACCGTTCAACTTTACTGCCATTGCAGGTAACTTGCCTACCAGTGCAGCCATGATGGGCAACGTGGTAGTATGGAAACCCAGCAACACGCAGATATACAGTGCTAATGTGTTGATGGAGATTTTCCGCGAGGCGGGTGTACCTGCCGGTGTTATTAACCTTGTATATGTTGATGGCCCAAGCATGGGAGAGGTAGTATTTAACCACCCCGATTTTGCAGGTATACACTTTACAGGCTCAACCGGAGTTTTCCAAAACATTTGGAAAACCATCGGTACTAATATCAGTAAATACAAAACTTACCCTCGTATTGTTGGTGAAACAGGCGGTAAGGATTTTGTAATGGTACACGAAAGTGCTACCCCCGATGTGGTGATTACTGCGTTGGTTCGCGGTGCTTTTGAATACCAAGGACAGAAATGTTCAGCAGCTTCGCGTGCTTACATTCCTGATACGTTGTGGGCAAAGATTAAAGACAAGTTTGCAGCTACTGTAAACAGCTTGAAAGTAGGTCCTGTTGAAGATTTCCGCAATTTTGTAAATGCGGTGATTGATGAAAAGGCGTTTGATAAAATTGCCAGCTATATTGATGCTGCTAAAAACGATCCTTCGGTTGAAGTGATTGCAGGCGGTACGTACGACAAAACCAACGGGTATTTTATCAATCCTACGGTATTATTGGCTAAAGACCCGATGTATGTTACCATGTGTGAGGAGATTTTTGGCCCTGTACTAACTATTTATGTGTACGAAGCTGCCAAATACGAAGAAACTCTTGAGTTGGTTAATAAAACCTCTCCCTACGCATTAACAGGTGCTATCTTGGGTCAAGACCGTTATGCATTGACTGTCGCTACTGAAAAATTGCGCGACAGTGCAGGTAACTTCTACATTAACGATAAGCCTACCGGTGCTGTAGTTGGTCAACAACCGTTTGGTGGCGCAAGGGCATCAGGTACCAATGATAAAGCAGGTGCTAAAGTGAACTTACTACGCTGGACCAGCCAACGCAGTATTAAAGAAACATTTGTACCCCCAACCGATTACACTTACGACTTTTTAGGAGAAGAATAATATTCCCTCGGTTTAAGAATATAGAAGCCCTTGCACATTTTGTGTAAGGGCTTTTTGTTTCCTGTGCCTGCCCAAGGGGCGAGGTGGCAATAACCAAATTCTAAATTCTAAAAACTAAGTACTAAAGAAAACACACCTCCCTGTCATTGCGAGGTCTCTCGGCGCAATACCAAAGGATGGGGAACAGATTGCTTCAAAACCCAAAAGCGGTTTTTTTGCAAAGACTATATTCGGACGTTTTTCAATGGCATTGTGCGGCTGTTTCCCTCCTTGGTTATGGCTTGTGGGTAGGCAAGGAGGGACTAAGGGAGGTGTTGAAACGGATTGCTTTGTCAGCCGAAGACGGCTTCCGCGCAATGACGACAGACGGGCGTATGTGCGGCGGATACACTGAGCTTGTCGAAGGCCAGCCTTCTGCTGGCTCAAGATTTAATTTCTTACAAACAACCAGCTAACTCCTTTGTAGAGCCAAATAAAGGGATAACTTAAGATACCGGGCTTCACTTTTTTATTAAGTGATACGGATATAGTGCTGTATTGAATGCTGTTATCCATCCGAAGCAACCTCCCTTTAAGAAATTCAATTTCACCATTTATTCGTTCCAGTTCTTTCTCAACACGCAACATTTCTTCAATAGTTTGTGCTTTGTTAAGCAAATCAAGATACCTAAGACGGGTTTTATTAAGGTTGTCCAATCGTGTAGCTGCATCATAGTATGTTTCGGTAACATCATCCGCAGTAATGTTTTTGTAGGTTACTTTTCCTTGTGTTTCAATAGCAGTAATAATAGCATTCATACCATTGTTGGGCACTTTTAGTATTAAAAAGGTATTACTGCCTCTTTGCACATATCCGTTGTTGCTTTTTACCAATTGAATAATGTTCTTGGCAACTGAGTCAGGGTTTTTGACTGTTAAGTCCATTTCAGCAGTGTACACTATCTTTTGTGTATCAACCACCGGGGCTGGTGATTCGTTTTCAAACAACCTGCCATCGGCATATTGGTTAAAATTTTCAGTTATTCCGGTTGGGTCACTTTGTGGCATTGCCCACCCGGTTGATTGAGCGGCGCTATTACGGCTGTGTTTGCTAGCTGTACAGCTGGATAAAAATGCAGTAATGGCAACACAAAAAAATACCCCGTATAGTGTTTTCATATAAAGAAATAGTTGTTGCCACTAATGGGGAAAGTTATCCGTAAAACGTTGCAAGGGTAGCCAAACTGTTGGGGCAAAAACTACAAAAGCGTGACGGATCAATTTCGCCACGCTTTTGCAATAAAGTATACGGGTAGCTGTTAAAACACCACTTTGGTGTGTTGTAGTACATAATTACCCGTAGGGTTGATAAACGTTAGTATTTTAATACCCTCGGCCAATGTTCCGGTTTCAATTTCATAGCGGCCTTCGTCCAAATTGGTTAATTGTTTTTCAACCAATAGCCTGCCTGATATATCGTGCAGTTGCACAGTAAGTTTATCATAGGCAGTGGGAGTTTCAAAAGCCAGCGTGCCTTGTGCCGCAATTACTTTAATAGGATAGGGGTTAAAAATATCCTGCACAGCACTTGCTGCCGATTGTGCATTGATGGTGGAGTCAATCCACTTACTAAGTGCGATTACGCTAACATAACGTCCCGGACCTTCTTCAGTAGTAACCAGCCCTGAACCGCCACTTACAATGCCCACTTGCACCCACTCGCCGTTGCGTTTTGCTACTAACGGGCCGCCACTATCACCCGATGCTGCTCCCGCCTGTTTATCCGGGCTTGTATAGCCCGCACACAGGTAACCCAAATGGTTAAACTCATAAGTGCTTTGGCAGGTGGTTTGGTTTATTATTTTTATAGAAGCTTTTTGCAAGGTATCAGGTGTGCTAAAATCATCATCGTTTAATATGCCCCAGCCCATGGCTGTTACAGGCTGTCCTTCGTTAATCAGTGCTGCATCATTGGCAGTTGCGGTTAAGCAAGGAGTATACGTTGAATGACTCTTTAAACGCATCAGCGAAATATCTACACCTGAATTCATATCACCCATTAAGTCGTATCCGGGAAAAACAATGATGGTGTCAATATTAATGGTTTGCGAGCCAGTTTGCGGGTTTGCGCTGCTTAAACCGTTTATTATTGCTCTTGAAGGTTTAGGGACAATATTTTCGAAACCCAAGCCGCAATGTCCGGCACTCAATACCCAATTTGACCGAATTAGCGACCCGCCGCAAATATGTTCCCCATCGGCAGCTACTAACTCTACCATCCACGGGAATTCGTTTTTCTGGCTGGGAGTACCCCCAACAATAGGTTGTGCATGCAGCGCATTAAGGCACAAGGTAAACAGCAATGTAGCAGTAAAATATAGTTTCATAGTGTTGTACTTGGATATTAGACCCCATAATAACGTAAACTGTTCCATGAGGTTGTAACTCAAATATATTTTATTCTTTTTTAGGGCTGAAATAAAACATAGCTACTCCGCTATCGTACACCTTATGTTGGGTGATGTTTAAGTTCACTTGCTTTTTAATGTCGGGGAAAAGCTCAATCCCTTCTCCGAGTAATACGGGGATGTACGCTATTATGTATTCATCAATTAATCCTGCATCGTGCAGCAAAGTGTTTATTTGTCCACCACCCAAAAGCCAGATATCACCCCCGTCTTGCTCCTTAAGTTTTCTTACAAAATCGGCAGGATTTTCTGTAACGCGTTCAGCTATCTCCAATAAGGGTTTGGTTGCGCTACGGGTAAACACAAACGATTTTTTTCCGTCATACGGCCATTTGCCGTCAAAACTCAGGCAAACTTCATACGTTGCATACCCCATCACAATGGTATCAATGCTATTGTAAAAGGGTTCGTAGCCGTAATCCTCGGCAGTGGGGCTAGGTAACCAATCAATACCCCCGTCGGGACGGGCAATTTTTCCGTCAAAGCTGGCGGCAATGTAAAGTTTTACTTTTCTCATAGTTTTAAATGTGTCTGCAAAAATGCCTTGCGTCCCTTTTTAAAAATTGTACAGAATTTTCCTTTTTTGCAATTTCAACCAAAAAACCCAACAAGCCGTGAAATCAACGTTTAAACATTGATGCGTTTCATTGGGTAATAAAAGTTTTGTAGAAGCCATGAAAATAGTGGTGCGGCTTTCTTAATAATTTTATAAATTGGGCACATGAACAATGCTTCGCACACCCTTCCGCAGATACAATCGTTTGAAGAATATACATCCGTTTACAAACAAAGTACAGAAAACCCCGAGGGCTTTTGGGGCGATATAGCAAAAAGCTTCCATTGGTACAAACCTTGGGAAACCACCCTTGCGTGGAATTTCAATCCTCCTAAAGTAGAGTGGTTTAAAAAGGGGACAACCAACTTGTGTTATAACGCACTCGACCGTCACCTTGAGACCCGCGGCAATCAAACGGCAATTATTTGGGAGCCTAATAATCCTGATGAAGCCGTTAGAACACTTACATACAATGAGTTGCATGCAGAGGTGTGCAAGTTTGCCAATGTACTGCTGGCGCAAGGTTTGCAAAAAGGGGATAGGGTTATTTTATATATGCCTATGGTACCCGAAGCGGGGATAGCCATGCTGGCTTGCACGCGCATTGGCGTGGTGCATTCTATTGTGTTTGCAGGTTTCTCTGCACAATCATTGGCCGATAGGATGAATGATAGCAGTGCAAAAGCGGTAATCACTGCCGATACATTTAAACGCGGAGATAAAACCGTAGCCTTAAAAGCGATTGTAGATGAAGCATTAAAAACATCGACCACGGTAATAAAAAGTATTGTTTATAAACGCACAGGAGACGCTATTGATTGGACAGCAGGGCGTGATGTGTGGTGGCACGATGAAATGGCAAAAGTAACGGCACAAAACACCCCCGCCGAAATGGATGCCGAAGACCCGTTGTTTATTCTTTATACCTCAGGCTCTACAGGAAAACCCAAAGGTATTTTGCATACCACGGCCGGTTATATGGTATACGTGGCCTATACATTTAAAAACGTATTTCAGTACAAAGAAGGAGATGTATATTGGTGTACCGCTGATGTGGGTTGGATTACAGGGCACAGCTACCTTGTGTATGGTCCGTTGCTAAATGGTGCTACAACCGTATTTTTTGAAGGAGTTCCCACTTGGCCTTCACCCTCAAGGTTTTGGCAGGTAGTGGATAAACATCAAGTAACCATATTTTACACCGCCCCAACGGCTATACGTTCGTTAGAAACCGCAGGGTTAGGTCAGTTTGAAGGAACTAAACTCGACAGCCTTCGTGTGTTGGGCTCTGTAGGAGAGCCTATTAACGAAGAGGCTTGGCATTGGTACAGCGAAAACGTAGGTAAAAACCGTTGCCCCATTGTAGATACTTGGTGGCAAACCGAAACAGGCGGAATAATGATTAGCCCCTTGGCAGGTATTACCCCGCTAAGGCCGGCGTTTGCAACCTTGCCTATGCCGGGCATACAACCCGTGTTGCTTGACGAAAAAGGAAATGAAATTGAAGGCAATGGGGTAGAAGGGGTATTGTGTGTTAAATTTCCATGGCCGGGCATGGCTCGCACCGTGTATGGCGATGATGACCGCTATGCACAAACTTATTTCTCGGCCTATAAAGGCTATTATTTTACAGGGGACGGTTGCAAGCGCGACGAAGACGGGTATTACCGCATTACGGGTCGCGTTGACGATGTGATAAATGTATCAGGGCACCGCATAGGGACGGGTGAAGTAGAAAGTGCCATCGATGAACATGAGTTAGTGGTAGAAAGTGCTGTGGTTGCGTATCCACACGATATTAAAGGACAAGGCATTTACGCGTATGTAATCTGCCACCATACACCGCAAGACGTTGACAAACTAAGGTCTGAAATAAAAGAAATTGTATCGCGCATTATTGGTGCATTTGCCAAACCTGATAAAATACAAGTAGTTACAGGACTACCCAAAACCCGCAGCGGAAAAATTATGCGCCGCATTTTGCGCAAAGTAGCCGAGGGCGATACGTCTAATCTTGGAGACACTTCAACCCTGTTAGACCCCTCTGTGGTGGATAGTATTAAGGCAGGAGCCTTATAATTAAGCTATATTTTTGCCGTTATTGTTTTTATAATGAGAGTAACAGGCAGATATATAGCAACTTTTGGGTTGGTTTTGTTGGGTGTGGCTGTAAAAGCACAGGATACTACTTTGTCTATCCGCGATGTAACGGTAATTTCTGATTATGTACCTTATTTGGCCGATGCAGTAAAGGAAAAAACCGCTCCTGTGGCCGAGGCTCCCGATGCACCGTTGCCCAAACTTTCGTATTCAATTATCCCGATACAATTCCGTACCGTTTCCCGCCTGGATATACCCAAAGCGTTGGAGATGGGAAAAAATACTCCGCCCAACCTTCGCAACAACCATATCAGGCTTGGGTTTGGTAATTATGCCTCGCCTTTGGCTGAGATTTACCTGCACAACAAACGCAGCGAATACAGTGCTTACGGGCTAACAATCAAGCACCTTTCTGCTAATGGACCCGATAAAGCCATATTTTCAGATAACAACGTTAGCTTGTTCGGTAAGCGTTTCTTTAAAACAGGTACTCTGTTCGGTGATTTTGATTATGTGCGTAACGGGCTACGTTTTTACGGATTCGACAGAACGTTTCCTTATACCCCTGGCGACGATAGTTTGAAACAGGTGTACAACACATTTGCGGCGAGTACAGGTTGGGAAAGCAAAGAGTGGGGCAAACGCAAAATGCAGTTTAAAGGTGCGGTAGCGTTTCATAATCTTACCGATAAGTGGGGCGCGCAAGAAAACGATGCTACAGTTACCACCTCTTTTAAAACCCTTATTAAAGAAGATGTGCTAAAGGTTAACCTTGCGTATAGCTATAGCTCTTACAGCGATAGCTTGGGCAGCCTTAACCGTAATTTTGTTCACTTAAATCCACGTTATACTCCTAACGGAGATAAGCTAAAACTAACCTTGGGTGTAAATTCATCGGTGTATGTTGACACTGCAAAACCTAAGTTTTATTTATTCCCTGTAGTGGATGCTGAATACGAGATTGAAAAAGGATTTTTCTCAGCCATTGCAGGGGTAAACGGCGGTTTGCAAAAAAATACTCTTCGTAGTTTTATTACTGAAAATGCGTTTTTATCCAACCGTATTGCAATGGGTAATACCGTAAACCGTTTTGAAGGTTATTTGGGTATAAAAGGCAAGGCCAACGCTAGTTTTGGGTTTATAGGCCGCGTGTTTTATAACCAGTTTAACGATATGGCGGTATTTATTGCTGATAGCACGGTATTGCGCAGGTTTAAACCTTTGTATATTGATGCGCACGTTATCCGTTTTAACGCGGAATTGGCTTACCAATACAGCGAGAAGGTGCGTTTGAACCTGACCGCAAACGTTTATAACTATAAAGTACAAGACTCAAAACAAAAGGCATGGCAATTACCCACTGCCGAGGTGAAACTAAACACTACTTATAATATTGGTAATAAATTGTTGTTTAGTGCTGATGTGTTTTTAATGAACCAACGTCCCGCCACCAGTGAGTACACTACTTTACCTGCTACCAATCTGAAAGCGTTTGCCGATTTTAATTTCGGGATGGAATACCGCTACCGCAAAACACTTTCGTTGTTTGTGAGATTGAATAATATTTCTTCGGTGCGTTACCAACGTTGGTACAATTACCCTACCTATAGTTTGAACGGTATAGGCGGTATCACGTTTAGCTTGTAAAAGTATCACGGCGACAGGTATTAAAACCTGTCGTTTTCAAGTATAGCATTCCGAAAGGTTTTAAACCTTTCGGAATGTTTCGTTTATAGAGCAACATATCTTATGTTGCTCTAATCCCTAATCACCAACCACTAATCTCCAATCAATACCCGTCAGCCAGCATAGGCATGAATTTGCGCCAGTCAACCTTGCCTACCTGTTTACCCATACGCACAATAATCAGGTTTTTAGCAGGGTTCACATAAATGTATTGTCCCAAAATTCCGATGGCCATAAAATCACCGTTTTTAGTGGGCAGCCACCACCCGTATTGGTAAAACCAAGCACTACCGTTTGCAGTATCCACCTTCGTAGAAGTTTCAACCCATTCGGGGCTTAGTAATTGTTTCCCGTTCCAATTTCCTTTGTTAAGATATAGCCTACCGATTTTTGCAAAATCGCGGGCACGGGCATTCACACAACAAAATGTTTTTTCTACCCCGCCCTTTCGCTTATCAATGCTCCAACTGGCACTGTATTCCATTTGCAAAGGTTTCCAAAGCTTCTCCTCCATGTATTGCGAAATCGTTTTTCCTTTCAATGCCTTTTCAAGCACCAAACCCAATAATTGTGTATTCCCGCTGATGTAGTCAAACTCTTTGGCAGGCTCATTTACCACCTTCAGTTTCTTACATTCCTTATACAAATTCCTGCCATAATAAAACGAAGCCGCGTGCCCGAAAGGGTTCCAATAGCTTTCGTTAAACCTAACCCCCGAAGTCATTTGCAGCAAATCGCGCACGGTTACCTTTTCAAAACTCTTGTGCAGTTGTGGAAGATACTTCAACACAGAGTCGTTAACGTCCAACAAGCCGTCGTCAACCGCAAAACCAATCAACACAGACAAAACCGATTTCCCCACCGAAAAAGAAGGGATAATCGAAGCCGAATCATAATCGCTGAAATAATTTTCGTAGTGTATCGAGTCGTCTTTGATAATCAAAAACGCCACGGTTTTATTATCCTTTAAAAACTTTTCAAAGCTCGCCTCTCGGTCATTAACGGTGATATTTTTTGGAGCTTTAGGGTGCTGTGCTTTGAAGAATGTAAACGCAACGCTATCTGCATTAACAGTGCGGGCAGGAAATTTTTTATAGTCTTTTAAATCAGCAAAATTGTAAAATACAAAACGCCCCAATTTGCACGACGGCAACACAACAATTGCAACGCAAAGGAGTAGTAAATAAATAGAGGTAGGTGTTTTCATAGCTTTTACTTGGCTAAAATATAGTAAAATTGCCTTACCAACACAGTACGCTGTGCTGGCAATAATTATTGTGATGACGAAAACATTTGCCCCGCCGCGCCATGTAAACGTGGTGCGATACGTAACCCCGCTACGCGAAGGCGGCTCTTTGCCTGCCATTGCCGAGGCGGACGATGATTTTTTGTACGTGCTGAAATTCAGAGGGGCAGGGCAGGGGGTAAAATCGCTGATAGCAGATTTTATTGGCGGTGAGATTGCCCGTGTGCAGGGTTTTAAAGTACCCGAAATGGTATTTGCCCATTTGGACGCAGATTTTGGTCGCACAGAGGGCGACGAGGAAATACAAGAGTTGTTGCGCAAAAGCGAGGGCTTAAATTTGGGCGTACATTACCTGCAAGGCAGTATGACGTACGACCCTGCGGTAACGCTGATAGACCCGTTGCTATCTTCAAAAATTGTGTGGCTGGATTGTTTACTAACCAATGTTGACCGCACGGCACGAAATACCAATATGCTGTGGTGGAATAAAGAGTTGTGGCTGATTGACCACGGGGCTTCGTTGTATTTTCACCACTCTTGGGACAATTGGGAGGAACAGGCCAAAAAGCCTTTTGTGCAGGTTAAAGACCACGTGCTGATACGTCGCGCCACGGAGTTGGAAAGGGTAGATGCTGAGTTTAAACAAATACTTACGCCCGAAGTTATTCGAGGGATTGTGGCACAAGTGCCTGATGAATGGTTACTTGAAAACACGATAGATGAAACTGCCGACAGTCGCAGGGAAGTGTATAGCAGCTTTTTGGAAACCCGCTTACAGGTATCAGAAATTTTTGTGAAGGAGGCAGAAAATGCAAGAACATCACCTTTTTGAGTATGCTGTGATACGCATTGTGCCCCGCGTGGAGCGTGAGGAGTTTATTAATGTGGGGGTTGTGCTGTTTTGCAAGAAGCATCAGTTTTTGCAGGTGAAGTACGTGGTGGATGCCCAACGGTTGCAGGTGTTTTGCCCCGTGCTGGATGTACCCGCCGTTGAAGCGTATTTGGCAGGATTTGAAAAAATTTGCAAAGGCGATGCCGACGGCGGACCAATAGCAAAGCTAGACCTTGCTTCGCGGTTTCGTTGGCTAACGGCTAACCGCAGTACTGTGTTGCAAACCTCAAAAGTGCACCCCGGCCTTTGCACCAACCCTGAAAAAAAACTTAATCAGTTGTTTGAGGAGTTGGTGGGGTAGTCATTCCCAACTTGATAACGGAGTGAGATTCCCGCCTGCGCGGGAATGAAGGGTTGCCGATAGTCATGCTGAACTTGTTTCAGCATCGTATAGGTATTAATTAACTGATTTGAAAATTTGATGATGAGTGTTTGCAGTCATTCCTGCTTTGTAAGAAGCTAAAAATAGATTTTATTTAAGCAAACAACTTATTTATTACTAGACAAGCAGGATGTTTGCTCCAGCCGGGAGAGTTGATATAAGTATGGAAGGCAAATTCAGTAATAAAAAGCAACATATTTTTCTAATTTTAAACGTTAAAATATGCGATTAACAAACTTTATAATCAAATCAGTAGACAATAATAAGTTAATCGAATTTCAGGATTTATCGATGGAGAATTTAAGTTTATTATTGAATTGGAACTATTTGACAATTGAAAAGATAGACAATGCATTGAATAAATTGCAAAACATTAAAAATAACTGGACCGATATTGACAATATCGCAAATAACTTATATGGTGGGTACTGGGATTTCCAAACCCTTGCTGATAATAATGTTACAGGAGATTGGTTTACAATTGATCAATGGGAAGATTTGGACGTATCAATCTGTAAATCAAATCAAAATATTTATATTAATAATGATTTAATTTGTGCTCCAATAGTTGAACTTTCCTTAACTGATTTAATTAATATTCTTGAACAATGGAAACAAATCCAGCTTTCATACACATAATATAAAGGGGAATCTTCCCGCTAGTGCATACGCACTCTTCTTCTCCGCTTAGAATGATAGCCAAACACCACCCTGTCATGCTGAACTTGTTTCTGCATCGTATAGGTAATAATTAACTGATTTGAAAATTGGGTACCTGTCTTTACAAATCGATAGTAGCCAGTCTAATAGCTTTTTTAAGGGCATTCATTGCAATTACCCTCTCAAGCGTGTTTTATACGCATATCCCTTGTTTCAACAATGTATGCACTAATAATTTATTAGTACGTTTCTTTCACTTTCTCCAACAAGCATTAAAAAATATTGCTTTGAAACTCAAAGTGCTTTAGCTTTGTTATGCAAAGTACTTTTGAATTAAATAAATAAAGCAACGATATGAACAGCACTTTAAACACCACACAGAACAAAAGGCTTATAGCCATTATGATAGGCGCAACGGCACTGTTGGCCTTGCCACTAATTGCCATGCAGTTTACCGATGAAGTAAACTGGACAACCTTGGATTTTGCAGCGATGGGTATGTTGCTATTCGGTACAGGGTTGCTGATAGAGTTTACCCTGCGAAAAGTAAAGAAAACAGGGCACAGGCTGCTTGTTTGCGGGGTCATTCTGTTTGCCTTGTTAGTCATTTGGGCAGAACTTGCAGTGGGAGTCTTCGGGACACCATTTGCGGGTAACTAAAAGATATTTATATTAGTTTGCGAAAGGTATAATAGGCATCGCTAATGGTGATGCCTATTATATTTACAGTCAGTCATGCTGAACTTGTTTCAGCATCGTATAAACTATAAACATTACTATGAGAGAAATAATAATCGATAAGCTGAAAGGAATTGAGCAAAACAACAACGTAAAAATCTTGTACGCTTGCGAATCGGGCAGCAGGGCGTGGGGTTTTGCTTCGCCGGATAGTGATTACGATGTACGGTTTATCTACATCCATAATCCTGATTATTATTTATCGATAGATAATGCTGATGATGTAATTGAATTACCCGTGAATGAAGTATTGGATATAAGCGGCTGGGACATTCGTAAAGCATTAAAACTGTTTCGTAAATCAAATCCGCCGTTGATGGAGTGGCTGCAATCGCCCATTGTGTATGCTTGTAACGAAGAGTTTTATGCGAAAATGACCGCCCTTGCCCCGCAATATTACATTCCCCGGGCGGGCTGTAATCACTAT
Source organism: bacterium (assembly GCA_008933615.1). Classification (NCBI taxonomy): domain Bacteria; species bacterium. The sequence goes on from WBUR01000017.1 coordinate 13,098, forward strand.
CTTAGCATGACCGCTAATACTTTTGAAAACAGCTTATCGGGCGAACAAGTGAGGATAAAGAAATACTTTTATGCACTGCGGCCTGTATTGGCTTGCCTTTGGACGATAGGGAAGGGCACTCTCCCGCCAATGGAGTTTGAACCCTTACGTTCTATCATTAACAATACAGAAGTACAAAACGCAATTGATACTCTGCTATTACAAAAAACGCAGGTAGATGAAAAACATACAATTCCGCCTGTAACCGTATTGCAAAAATTTATTGCTGACAGTATGCAGTTTTGCAGAGAACAGGAGCACACAACGGCTTCAACAAAAAATCCTACCGAACCGCTAAACGAATTATTTAGGAAATACCTGCATGAAAGTTGGTGATACATTTATACCCGATAGTAATGTAGTGTTGCACGCCATTAGCGGTAGCAGGGCATACGGGCTATCTACCCCGCAATCGGATACGGATATTAAAGGGGTATTTATTTTACCTAAGAAGGAGTTTTACGGGCTTGAATATGTTGAGCAAGTGAACAACCCTACCAATGATATTGTGTTTTATGAGTTAAAGCGGTTTTTTGAACTGCTGCTAAAAAATAACCCCAATATTCTTGAATTGTTGGCTACCCCCGTCAATAGTTTGTTGTACAAGCATCCGTTGATGGAGCGAGTAAAACCCGATGTGTTTTTATCTAAACTTTGCCGGCAAACTTTTGTGCAATATGCTGAGGCACAAATAAAAAAGGCACGCGGACTTAATAAAAAAATACACAACCCTGTAGAAAGGCAACGAAAAACCGTTGCAGATTTTTGCCACGTGGTGAGCGGGCAGGGGAGTGTGCCATTGCAACAATGGCTTTTACAAAAGGGATACAAACAGGAAGAATGCGGATTGGTGGCATTGCCCCATTTTAGGGACGGGTATGCTGTGTTTCATGCCTCGCAAGGGGGAGACATGAAGGGGATTTTTTCAAGTGATTATGCCAATGATGTATGGGTAAGCACGGTGCCTAAAGGGATTGAGCCTGTTGCTGTTTTGAGTTTTAATAAAGACGGCTATTCGGTGCATTGCCGCGAGTATAAAGAGTATTGGGACTGGGTGGAGAAGCGGAACGAGAACCGTTACCAAAATACGTTGGAACACGGTAAGAATTACGATGCCAAAAATATGATGCACGTTTTCAGGCTATTGAACATGGCCGAAGATATTGCCACCAAAGGCGAAGTAATAGTTGAGCGACCTGAACGTGATTTTTTGCTGCACATTAAAAGCGGTGAGTTTGAATACGATTACCTGCTGCAACAAGCAATGGAAAAAGTAAACACCGTAAACCAACTGTTTGACAACAGTGCTTTACCCGAAACCCCCAACCCGCAAATGGTGAACAGCCTGCTAATAGAGTTAAGGGAAGATTTTTATAAGGGAGTTTAATCGGCTTTTTGAGGAGTTAGTGGGGTAGTGATTCCCAACTTGATTGGGAATCATGATTCACAAGTTTGATTACAGAGTGAGATTCCCGCCTGCGCGGGAATGACGGGTTGCCGACAGTCATGCTGAACTTGTTTCAGTATCGTATAGGTATTAATTAGCTTTTAACCACCCTTACTCCCTCCTTACCTGCCCACAGGCCATGTCGAAGGAGGGAAACAGCCGCTACTGGCTCACAAACACAAAAGTGATTACAGTTTTCGATAGTCGTACGTCTATAAAAGGCCTGCGTGTTTGACTCCCCTCCTTGCAGGGCTTGCGTCGTAGGAAAAGGAGGGGCAGGGGGTGGTCAGACTAGATTTTGCATCAGCCCTTAAAAAAAACTGAACAAGTTGTTTGGAAAACATTAATTAAAGGTCATTTTAATTTTTGCTGCATTTCATTTAATTCAGAGTAATAATTTTTAACCCTTTCGGAAAGTTCTAACTCCATAATATAAAAGGTCTCATCTTTTTCAGTTATTGTTTTAACAATATTTAAATAACCCCAAGATGAAATTTTCACTAATGATTCAAGCAAATCCCTATACCCTGATTCCCCATAACAAAACAGCAATTTTCCGTTAGGCTTAATATGGTATTGAGAACCAAGAATAAGCTGTTCGAGCAAATTAACTGAGCCCGCAAATGATGAATAAAAGTTCGAATTTCGTGATTGATATGATTTTGCAACCCTTGTAAAGGGTAAATTGGCTATAATAAAATCAAATTTTTCTTTCGTACTAATTGAAAAAAATAATTCGTCCTCCTTACAGACATCAAATTCTACTAAACTACTTACCTCATTTTGAATAGCATTACTTCTAGCCAGTGTGATTGTTTTTTCACCAATATCAATCCCTTTTACGTTACACCTTATATTTTTTGCTAAATATATTGGATAAAAGCCTGTACCTGTTCCTATGTCAAGAACTGCATCAGAAGAGTTAACTTTAGTTTGGATATACTTAATAAATGGAATTGAAATTTTCCCTAAAGTAGGAATAAATGAATTTTCATTTATTCTTAGTTCAATGTTTTCAACTTTAAAAGTATCAAATGGGTAGGTCTTGTGTTTTGCAATAATATGAGTAAGAATTGTTGTTGATGGAAAAAACATTTCGCGAAGAGTATAAAATTTCCTCAACTTTAAATAATTAATATATAAGCTATTTACGTCGGTAAAGAAAGCCATATGCCAGTCACCGCTATTTATATGCCCGTTACTTTTAGGGCCAATCCACTTGCCGATAAATGTATCGTTTTCAATATCATATAAAAATAAGCTATACCCTCTATAAATGGTGTCTTCTTTCCCTGACCAAACTGCTCCAAAAATATAATGATTCAATTTATATGGTTTTAATAGAACCTTGTAATCATGAAAAGTTTTGTGTTTATATAGAGGAATGATTCTAAGCCCTCTAATTGTTTTTTTTAATCGCAAAACTTCACAATTTATTTCTTTTTTAATTGGATCAATCCAATACCCATTATAAATACCAGATTTAACATTGCTAATTCTACTGAAATTAGTTAATGCTGCTGCTAACTTAAACACCCAATACAGGACAAATGGGATATTAATTAGTAATGAAAGTATTACATCTGTTTTACTTAAATAATCATAGTTTAAAAATTCATCCATAATAAGTCAACAAATTGATAGGATAATCAAGAACACTCATTAAATTTTTAAAGTATACAATATTATTTTGTATTACAAACTAAGAACAGGTTCGGGTTTCTGCACGTACAGGTGCCTGTTTTGGGTTTTCACATCGTTTTCGATGTGGATGCAGGTTTGGTGCATTTGGTGTATCATAATGCCGTAAAACACTGCTTTATCCAAAAACTTGCGATTATTTTTCAGCGTCCAGAAGATAAGTTTCCAAAAATACTTGCGATTGGGGTCTTTTATGCCCAATAAGTACACAATGCGGAACACCATTTTCAAGTCCTTCATCCTGAATTTTGAAGGCACTTTTACGGTTATTTTGGGGTGTTTGTAAGTGGTAAAAAACTGTATCAGCCGCTCGTATGATTTTTCGGGGGTGTAAATGTTGTTTATCAGTTCTACAAAGCCGTCAAACAGCATCTTTTCATTCATCACAGGGATGATATTGGTTTCACCTTCGGCAAAAGCAAACTCACGGCTCAACCGTCCCTGACTTTTTATCTTTTCAAATAACTCAGTACCCGGCGGAGCTTTCAAAATATTAACAATGGGCAAAGGGATACCGCTTTGTTGTATAAAATCAACCTGTTGCTTAAAAATAGTGGGTTTATCGGTATCAAACCCCACAATAAACCCTGCTGAAATAATAAACCCAGTTTGATGCAGTCTTTGAATATTCATCAACTGGTCGCGCTTTAGGTTTTGGGTTTTTTTAGAGTTTTTCAATCCCACTTCATCCGGTGTTTCAATACCGATGAAAATATGCCTGAAACCCGCTTCCAGCAATAATCGCATCAACTCTTCATCGTCGGCAAGGTTAATGGTCAGCTGGGTAGCAAAAAAGAAAGACGGTTGTTTCTTTTTGCGCCACTCAATCAGTGCGGGCAGCAAATCACTTTTAAGGATACGTTTATTACCAATCAGGTTATCATCGGCAAACAGTACCAGTTGCACATCGCTGATGCGCTCAAGGGCTTCCAGTTCGGCAATTATCTGTTGGCTGGTTTTTACACGGGGTTTGCGACCAAATAGTGCGGTAACATCGCAAAAGTCGCACATATAAGGGCAGCCGCGTGAGTATTGCACAATGGAGTAGATGTACTCGTCCATATCGGCCAGTTCAAAAGCCGGAATGGGTGTTTGGGTTACATCGGCAAACTCATCCGAGAAATAGCGGGGTTTGGGAGTACCGTTTGCCAAGTCTTCTAAAAACAATGGCAATGTGATTTCGGCCTCGTTGAGTACAAAATGGTCGATATTGGGAAAACGCTCGTACTCGTGGGTAAACAATGAACCGCCTGCAACAATTTTAACTCCCGCCCTGTTGCATTGGGCTACAATTTCACGCACCGATTCTTCTTGCACATTCATCGCCGAAAGAAACACATAGTCGGCCCATTGCAGGTCGGCGTCTGATAAATCGGCAAGGTTCATATCCACCAGCTTTTTGTTCCACTCTTTGGGCAGCATCGCCCCAACGGTTAAAAGACCTAAGGGAGGGTACGCAGCTTTTTTACCTATCACCTTGATAAAATGCTTCATAGCATAAAAGGTGTCGGGCATTTTGGGATAAACCAATAGGATATTCACGGGGTAAATTTAACAAAAAAAGCGCAACTGTGGGGTTGCGCTCGTGTTTTCATAGTTTGTAACGGGTTACATGCCCATACATTGGCGTATTTCTACACTGGTACCCTCGCCTTGTAAAATGGGGCAGCTTTGGGCTATTGACACGGCTCCGTTAATATCTTCAGCCAAAACAATAATGTATCCGGCCACTGATTCATTTTTTTCGGTGTAAGGCCCGTCAGTCATTACATTGTTGGGTCTAAGTACCTTCCCTTGTACGGATAAGTGCGTACCGCCGTCGGCCAGTTGGTCGTTGGCTGCAATCATGTCCATCCAATCGCCCCACTGCTCCATATACAACTCCATTTGCTCTGGAGTAGGTTGTGCTTCGGGAGTGGTAATATCCATGCGAAAAAATAACGTGTAGTGTTTCATAGTACTGTTTTGTATGAAACAAAGGTAAATAGGTGAAAAACACGCGACAGGGTGTGTTTGCGGCAATTAAAAAGGTGCTTTGCGACAGCGTTACAAGAAGGTATGTTATATATGCAGATAACCGTAACCTTACTAAGGTATTCTCTGTTTTGCCATTAAGCCTAAGCACTTGCTAATAATAAGCGATTAAACCAATTTGAACATAAAATTCAATTTTTTGAAGTTATGTTCCGAATGGTTTTATCCATTCGGAACATAATATGAGGAGGATGTTGTTGTTGCTTAAAGGGTATCGCCTACTGTTTTACTCTGTTCAGGTATTTTATTTAAACTGTAGGATGGATTTTAGCCTGTAATTCTTTTGTCTTTAGCGGCATATTTAGCGTACACCAACAATGCGCCAATTACCATCAGGTTTCTGAATATGTTCAGCATATCGTTTTCATTCGTTCCTGCACTGGGTATATGTACCATAATAATCATTAAAAGTACATACAAGGCCATTAGTACTGTGGCTAATTTATCGTATTTACCCAATAAGCAACTGATGATAAACATTAGAATTAATACACCGGTGAAGTAATTCCAAAATACAGGGAAAGGCAGCCACGAGGGGACGAAACTTGCACCTACTAAAGGGTTTCCGAAGTGAAGCCCTACATACAGCAGAAACGACAACGGGAACAAAAACCGGCCGGCGGTTAATAATCTTTCCATATTATATACAGATTAATTAATCGGAAATGGCACCAAAGGCCTTATTTCTACTGAACTTTCGGGGTATTTTAAAATGGGACAGCTTTTAGCCCACTCTTGCACCTCGGTAATGGTTTCTGCCTTGCAGATAAGATAACCGGATACTAATACGCTGTTGGCTTCTTTGTAGGGTTGTCCGTTGTTTACAACATCGTTGTTTACTATTGAACCGTCGTAAAGAATAGGAGCGGTGCCCACCAGCTTGCCCTGCATTGCAATGTTGCCAATCCACGATTGCCACTTGGGCATATCTTCGGCCATGTCGTCTGTAGTTGCCAAATAACTGTTTGGCGCACTTGCATTGCGAAATAATAATAGATACTCTGTCATGGTTTTAAATTTTTAGTTTGAATTATGGTACAAAACTCAACATCTAAAACCGGTCGGATGATGACAAAAGTCTATAATTTGGCTTTTAACCTACTAAACACGTCTTTGTTAATTCCTAAATAAGAAGCAATCAGTTTGCTCGAAACCCTTGTCATAAGTGAAGGCCTGTTTTGCATTACCCACTTTATTCTGTCAAGTGCTGATAATGATACGAATGTATTTATCCTGTATACCGAGTTGGCGTAAGAAGCCTCAAGAATTTGTTTATATACAGCATCAAATTGTGGAACTCTCTCAATCATTTCACCAAATCCAAGCTTATCAATGGCTAAAAGATGTGTTGGCTCTACCGCTCTGATATTTTCACTTGCCGGTTGTCCGCTGCCAAAACTGATAAGTTCAGTACACCAGTTATCTTCGGTTACAATATCGCGGGTGGTCTCATTCATTTCATTATCATACACATACACTTGCAAACATCCCTTAGCAATAAAATATACGTGTTTACAAACTTCACCCTGCAACACAAGGTGTTCATTTCTTTTTACCTCAATCGGTGTGAACTTAGACAATACGAGATCCAAGTTTTCATGATTAGGCCCAAGTCGTTTAACTATATGCTGCCTTAGGACATCTGTCATTTTGTTTTTAGACGATATGTGAGGAGAACAAAGTATAAAGTTGACATGGCAGCAAAATAATAAAAAAAACCGAAGCGTTGCTGCTTCGGTTTTACTGTGCCCGGGACGGGAATCGAACCCGTACTGGCATTACTGCCAACAGGATTTTAAGTCCTATTAGATGTGATTTCATTTGAATTCATATCGCTACAATACCCCTTTAAATATGGGAAATATGGAATTTTGGGATAACATTTTTTCACCTATTTTCGCATAAAAAACCGCAAAATGTTGTAGTATTGTTGTAGTAAAATTATGGCTGCAATCAAACTGGTTCTGCGGAAGGAAACCAAGAAAGACGGCACTTCGCCGCTGGCGATTCGGATTACCAAAGATAGGAAATCCTCGTATATTTATTTGGATTACAGCGTGAAGCCCGAACAATGGGACGGCACACAGCAACGCGTGAAAAAATCGCACCCGAATGCGACCTGGCTTAACCATTTTCTGCTCAAGAAACTGGCTGAAGCCAACGAAAAGGCGTTGGAACTGGAAAGCGCCCGTCAGCATGTTTCGCCGCAGACGGTGCGGAGAAAAGTCAAACCCACTGCCGGCAGCACCTTGTTCGCTCAGGCAGACCTTTACCTGCAACGGCTCAGGGCGGATGGGAAGTTTAACCGTTTTAATGCCGACAGCCCGCGCGTGAAGCATTTAAAGGAGTTTTTAAAGCATGACATGGCATTTCAGGATGTGACTATCACGCTGATAGAGCGGTTCAAGGCATGGCTTAAGCATGGGTACAGACGGTATGCACATTCCAAACAAGGGATGTCGGAACGTTCTGCCGTGAACCATCTTGTGGTGCTACGCTCCATTTTTGCCCAAGCGATTGCCGAAGGTGCCTGTGATGAAAAATTCTACCCGTTCGGTAAAGGCAAACTGAAAATCAAATTTCCCGATTCCCGCAAGGAAGGACTTACCCGCGAGGAAGTGGCACGGCTGGAAGAAACGCCGCTTGAAGGCCCTGCCGATCATGCGCGCAATCTGTGGCTGGTTTCTTATTATTTTGCGGGAATACGCATCTCGGATGTATTGCGCCTGCAATGGGACGATATCCGCGATGGGCGGCTCTATTACATCATGGGAAAAAACGCCAAAGGCGATTCACTGAAAGTCTCTGACAAGGCAATGGCGATTTTCGAGCGTTACAGGTTGAAAGAAACAAAAGAAAGCGGCCTGATTTTTCCGGATCTGGCGGAAACAGACCTGAAAGACAAATTTGAAACGCAACGGGCAATCGCCAACCGCACCAATGCGATTGATACCCTGCTACGCAAAAAAGTCGCCCCCGCGTGCAAGATTGACAAAAAACTCACCATGCACATCGCCCGCCACACGTTCGGCAATCTCTCCGGCGATAAAATTCCTGTGCAGATGTTACAGAAACTCTACCGCCATTCTTCCATCACCACCACCATCGGCTATCAAGCCAACTTCATGCATAAGGATGCGGATGATGCGCTCGATGCGGTGATTGGGGGATAACTTACTTTTGGGATGATTTTCTTGCCTTCTTCGCTATCTTCCTTATTTCTTTCTCCATATCCAAAGCTTGCCATCTTCCAGACTTTTCATCATAATTGGTAAGGTGAGGAAATTTATAATGCAAATTTGGTTTTTGTTCTTTTAAAAAATCAAGGATTTTATCTAAGCCTTTGAGGACTGTTTCATCCCTTCCCTCCAATTTAAAACTATAGGCGGTGTTCTCATCCAGTTGCGCATTGATGCTAAAGGTAGCAGGCTTTTGTTCCGAAGTGCCGGTTGTGAATTTGGTAATAGTTTGACCTCGTACCTTTCGATAAACTCGCAGTGTTATATGTTTAATCGTCTCCCACGTAAGGTTTGTGAGTGTGCCATCAATAATGGCTTTCACAGTTGTATTGCTAAGTACTAAAAAAGTGACTAGTGAAAGATCATCAAGGCTGGCAGTCATTTGGCCTGATTTATCATAACTGCCAAGCCGCAATCCAATTTTACTTAGCTCTTCTTCAAAATTGGAGAGTTCTTCTTCGGTCAGCATGCCTGAAAAATAATCAAGGTGCATTACATCATCGCCTGACTTTATCGACTTACGCTTTTCCTCCTCAAAAGCTAAATATTCTTTCCACGCCTGCGATTCTTCCAATTCTTTAAACGATGTCATAGGTAATTTTCAAAAATACCATTCCTAAATAATTTTTTATAAAAACTTATCCGCTTATGAAATTTTATATTACGCTCGAATTGCGGTGAATTTTCTTGTCTATGCGGTGAATAAGAGGTATATTCACCGCATAGAATGCGGTAATTATGTACATTCATCAACGCAACGACTGGCCATTATTTCGGTGGGATAGTGAGAAAATTGCGCCCCTGCTCGCCTTAGTGCGCCACAAACAGGGGCGGATTCTTGGGCGCATGGAAAGCCTTGGCTTTGGCTTACGATCCGAAGCGGTGTTGCAAACACTTACCCTTGATATTCTTAAATCCAATGAGATTGAAGGGGAGCTTCTAAACCCTGAACAAGTGCGCTCCTCCATCGCCCGCAGGTTGGGGATGGATATTGCGGGGCTGGTGCCTTCTGACAGGCATGTGGAAGGCGTGGTGGAAATGATGCTGGATGCCACCCAGAAATTTAATGCGAAGCTTACCAAGACCCGCCTCTTTCACTGGCACGCTTCCTTGTTCCCGACAGGACGCAGCGGCATGGCTAAAATTACCGTAGGCGGCTGGCGCACGGCGGAGAAGGGTCCGATGCAAGTGGTTTCCGGTCCTATGGGCAGGGAGAAAGTGCATTTTGAGGCACCAGAAGCGGATCTTCTCACCAAGGAAATGGCGGCGTTCATCGCTTGGTTTAACAGCAAGGAGACCACCGACCCCGTACTCAAAGCAGCGATTGCCCATTTCTGGTTTGTGACGATTCACCCGTTTGATGACGGGAACGGACGGATTGCGCGGGCGATTGCGGATTTACAGCTTGCACGCGCCGATGGCAATGCCCAGCGGTTTTACAGTCTTTCGGCACAGATACAAAAAGAACGAAAGAGCTATTACGACATTCTGGAGCAAAGCCAGAAAGGCACGCTCGACATTACCGAATGGCTTGGGTGGTTTTTACATTGCCTCGGCAGGGCACTGGATGCCACGGAAGAAACCCTCGCCGCCGTGATGCAAAAGGCGCGGTTCTGGGAAGCGCATGCGGCAACCCCCATCAATGAGCGGCAACGGCTAATGCTGAACAGGCTGCTAAACGGGTTTACAGGCAAACTCACCACTTCCAAATGGGCGAAGATTGCCAAATGCTCGACCGACACGGCATTGCGGGATATTACCGACCTAATGGAAAAGGGTGTTTTAGAAAAAGAGGAAGGCGGCGGCAGGAGTACGGGGTATCGGCTGGTTCAGCACGGCGATTAAGCTACTGCCGCGTTCAAACGCAACAGCCCGTGAGGGACAAACGAAATGCCTATACCCATTACCCGCCACACGTTCGGCAATTTATCGAACGATAAAATACCCATACAGATGTTACAGAAACTCTACCGCCATTCGTCCATTGCCACCACTATTGGTTATCAGGCCAATTTCATGCACAAGGATGCGGACGATGCGCTCGATGCGGTGATAGGGTAGAAGAAATACTGTCATAAAACTGTCACGAAATAATGTTATAAGAAAACAAGAACCTAGAGTTACAATTCGGATAGCAGAATTTTTATGGAGACGGCAATGTCGGTTACTATTGAAAAAGATCCAACAAAATCAATCGCATGGATTGCATTAAATAAAAAATCAAAAGCTGAATTGATCGAACATGGTAATGCATTTTTTAATGCAAAGGATAATTATGCTCGTTCAGTTGCGCACCAAAAATTAAATCAGAAAATTCACGAAATACTAGGTTGCGAATCGGCAAGCCCACATTTGATAAGACATTTAGAAGAAACGTTGGGTTACAACATTTCCCCAGGCAGAGGGGGAATCTATGACCAGATTTATGATTATCTCTATAAATATGAAGTATATAAAGAAGCAACTTTACAAATTTGTCGAGAACCGGGTCAAGTACCTACCTTTTCTCTCTACCAACCTTAATTGTTACCTTGACTGCTCCTTTCCATACTTCATCAAATTTTGCCATGAAAAAGGCAAACAACTGTTTTCCTAAATCAGTGTCATTTGGAATATAAAGCTGTCTGGCATCAGAAGTTTTCATTCCTTCTGGATAAAAGCTAACATAAGCTTTTCCATCAACTGCGTATATTGCGAAAGGAGGGGTTTCTGTGTACTCTTTTATTTCTATTTTATCTGCGCATTTTGGATACTTATGAATAATTTGGGAGAGGATGTCGACCAATTTCTCCATGGCTCTCTCGATTCGTTTTTTGTGTTCTTCGCCTAAAAACTCTCCTCGCTGTTCAGCACGAGTTTTAACATAAGGAGATTCTGAATTAATTAAAAGAATTTTCAATCTGAATTTTTCATTATGAGCCAATACGTGTATCAGACTTGACCTAAAAGCATTGTGATTCACCTCTTTTTCATCCAATAGCAGTGTCTCTAAAAAAGTATCAAAAATAATAAGTTGTCGGTTTGCATCTTTTAAGTCTTTAATAAATTTCTTTACAGGCAACCCTATTGGGTCTTCTATACCGCTTTTTAAGTTTCTGATACTGTGTTCAACAATGACGAAAGTAACAGAGACTCCAATAAACTCTAAAAAAACGTGATAATAATGCTCCGTATGAGTATCTTTATAAGCCCAGTAAGCTATACCAGCTATTGCTAATAATATACACAATCTTGGCCATTCTTTAATCAGTGTGTGAAGAGTTTCAAGAATTAATTGCCCAAAACTATTATCTCCTTTTGTTAAAAATCTCCATAATAGCCGTAATAATCTCTTTAGCTGATAAATTAACTTCATATGACAGTAATAGGTACTAATCGACTTGTTTGTTCCTGTGATGCAATTCCTTCGTATAAAGAAACCCACATATTGCTTTGCGCAACGAGAATATCCCGAATTGATGTAAGGGCAATATTCATATCTTGTGAAGTCTTAATTTGTTTTATAACCGAGTTTTTTGCGTCTTCAGCATGTCTTTCCTCTAATCCGTCAATATGACACCTGAAATACTCCTCTACTTCATCATATTCCTGTAACGAATATAAAAATTTATAAGGTCGAAACCAAGCACTAAGAAATGATTTTAGCATATCTGTAGCAACCTCTTCCTGTGCATAATTCGTAGCTAATACCACTAAATAATTGTCGCTTGCGTATAACTCTGCTTGTTGTCTGGAAAATTCCTTAGTTTTTTCAAGCACCAATTCCGAACTTAGACTCTCTCGTAAAGAAATTGGAGAAAGTTTAAAGACTCTTTCGGAATGTATATTGTGTGAATGCCTTAAATGGGCAGAATGAGACGTAGTGCCATTTATTAACCCCAACTCTTCCATAAGGTTTTGCCCCGCGGATTTCATAACTGCTTCATCTTCATTTTCTGCCGCTGACTTTACTATTAAACATACACTTGGTATCGTTCTGAATGTGCGATAAAAATAATTATCACGGTATATTTGAAATTGATTTTGAGTAAATCCGATTTGTGACCGTTGATTCAAATAGTCAAATAGAGGCAAGCTCTGCTTTTTATATTCCTTCAATACTTCTTCAACAGAAGTATTGAATTCTTGAGTGACAGTCATAACTTTTCTTTTTGTAAAATTACAAAGCCCCCATTAAAAAATCTTAGAAAAATTAAAATTTCCATGTATCTGAATTCTTATAACCGATTGCAACCGCGTTTTGCATCATGCATACAACTCGTCGCGCAGCTTTGCATTTAGCTGGATAAGCAACTTGCGGATGGCAGCAGTAAAAACAACCTTTGAGGGTTTTCCGGTTGTATGAGGCGCGGTTATAAATCCCCGTGCAGATGTTACAGAAACTCTACCGCCATTATTCCATCACCACCACTATCGGCTATCAGGCCAATTTCATGCACAAGGATGCAGACGATGCGCTCGATGCGGTGATTGGGTAGGCAATTTTAAAAGGCTCTTACGGCAAATACGTTGGCTTTTATATATTTAAAACTCGCTGAATGCCCATTTCCGTTTCCCTTATATGCCATCGACTTGCTTCCGTTTGCATTCGGGATTTCGGTACTGCTCCAATTTAAACTGGATTGTCCATTGGTAAGCGTTTTATTCATGAGTATCACTTCCCCTATGGAAGGCAGCCACCAGTCGTTGAAGCCCCCTGCGCTATATTCTGCGCAAAGACTCGCTGCGTAATCTCCTTTACCAAGTTTGTTTATGATAATATTCGTGTTGTTAATGCCTCCACCAAAGCTACTATCCGTCGCTCCGGTTTCTTGAATGTCACTCTGTTTTGTTACATCCCATTTGATACTTTTCGCTATTGCATCGGTTGAGCGCACCATTCCGTGTTCCCCGGTTGGATCAATATAGAAGACAATGCCACCAAAGGCAGCATCACCAATTTTGTAAGTAGGAGGTGGCGGCGGAGGGGGTTCATTGGGTGCTGTAATCCGAATAGATTGCCATTTAGAGTCCACAGGATCGAACCAATAGATGGAGGTTAAATCTAACTTATTTGGCCCCCTATTTCTTTTAGGATCGACATTCTTTGTACAATCATCCGCCTCATTTCCTCCATTTGATTGGAAAACAGCCAAGCTCCCATCTCTTCTCCTTAATGCCATTCCTATATGGTCGGCAGGTTTACTGCCAACAGTTTTATGCCCATCTTTATCTGTCTTTGGCAGTCTTGTCCAATAAACAAGGTCTCCAGCTTCTATCTTCGGATTATTATAAAAAACCTCTACTTTGAATCCCGAGTTAGGCGATAATTTATTGAGCGCATCTTGGAGATAAGACGGTTGAGCTTGAAACTTCGCTTCTTTATATTGTATAGGAAGACCAGCTTCATGGAGAATTAGAAATAAAAATCCTGAACAATCCAAACCGTATACGTGATAATTATTACAGGCTCCCTTGGGATAAACCCTATTTTTATAATCTTTACCACCGTAAGCATAAACAAGCCCACGTTGTTTAGGCCTAAAATCATCTATATATTCAGTAGTAAAGTTATCTTTTTTAACCAAGAATTCTGCTCTATCCAAGATACGCAGTAAAAGGATGTTTTTTATTTCTTTTGGACTTTTTCCATCGAGCGGGTCGTTTTTGAGCGATCCATTAAACCAATCAGGATGATCGCGCTTAGCATCTGCAAGTATAGTGCCGTCTTCCAACATTACATCAGTAGAGTCTGCATCTATGTGCAGAATGCCATCGAGAACCTCAGCTTGTTCAGAACTAAGGCCATTTACAAACTCTGCATTTTCATCTTCGGAACTTATAGGCTTTGAGGAATCTTTTTTACATGATGAAATAAAGACTGATATCAGTAAACTAACTAAAAAAATACCTTTTCTCATATTTGGGAAGGTACAAAATTATAAACATAAAAATGGATCATTTAAATAATATTATACAGAATGGAGTACACTTTTAGACTACTTTTTTTGGGGAGTTAAAAAATCTCTTTCAAACCATTCCGGGTGGTCTCTTTTCGCACCTGAAAGAGTTGTTCCATCCTCCAACATTACATCATCAGGTCCCGTTTCCAAATGTAGTATTTTATCCAACATTTCTGCTTGTTCGGAATCTAACCCATGAGTTTCGCTTGATGGTCTTTGCACATTTAATTGTGTCGATTTGCTTTCGGCAATTGCAGAATTGCACGTTAAAATTCCTGAAAAAATGATGAGTGTGAAATAAGAATTCGCCAAAATAACTCTCCAATGTTCAAGCAAAATAATGCTAACTTATTTACACCTTTTCAGCAAGATTTGAATTTAGAAGTCTTTGTGAAATATCCTCCTTATAACCTTATAAGGGAAGATGTCTGTTCTAATTGCACCTGTGAACTGACTGGATAAAACCTCTTCTCAATTTTATCCAATTACTGCTTTTTGAAGGTACATGTTACGGGCAATATGATGCAACCTAAGACAATTTCTTCCCAAAGTATTTTATGACTTTTGGCAACTGTTCCTCAATGTGTTCGGATATGTAGCTTTTGCTGTATAAGTAATTTAAAGCTATCTCTTTTATCTCTTGAAGAGATATATTGTTCTCTGCTGCATATTGACGCAGTTCCTTGGCTCTCTTCTCGTCCATCGGATGACCGGCAAAGATGCCATCTGCTGAACCAAAACATCCACCCATTCTTTCTCTTAGGAAGATTAACGCATCGTGCCGATTGATTTTCTCTTGGTCTGTCATAACTTTTGCTGATTGATAAAGTAGCAAGATATTAAAAAAACCGTTTAGTAAGGCATCGGTGAATCAATCCAAAAATTCTTTCCCAAGCAGACGCTCGGATAGTGAATTAGACACTGCGGGAAAGTAAAAAAAAGATAAACCCTTACCGCTAAAATCATTAATCAAGAGATAAGGGTTTGCCGCTGTGGCGGCGCGAAAAACGGCCTTGTTCAGGCCGCTTTTCTTGCGGGTTTTACCTTGTTTTAAGGGCGCAAAAGAACGTTTGGGCGGTTAATAGGCCAACGGTGCCAAACGGGTTTTGGGTGGCTCTGCGGGCGTTATTGGCGGTTGTTCGGGTTGCGGGTTGGTTTCGTTGCCCTCTTCTTCTTCGTTCTCCGCAGGGTCAAGCTGGGCGTTGCTGAACAAATAGGCGATGGGGAAATATTTTATCATTTCCTCCAAATCATCGGGGGCGGTGGTTTGCTCGGCTGGCTTATTTATCTGCCTCGGCTTTGCCCACAGCAAAAAGGCTTTCTCACCTTTTTTTACCTGCCTGCCCTCTTTCTTCCACTGGCGATAGCTTTTGAACTCGCGGTGGGTGTCGGACTTGTACAGCGTTTCCACTATCGCGTCGTTGATGGTGTAAAACGTACCGTCCTCTACAAGGTCTTTGACTCCGAGGCTTAACAGTTTGAGCCGCTCGCGCGCTTCGTCTATCGGGCGTTTTTTGGGTTCGGTTGTTTCGGTTGTCATGGTTATTGGGTTAAACTGGTGAATTAAAAAAGCCGTTGCTTGCCCCCAACGGCTAAGGGGTTGGGGTGGCTCATGCGGTTGCGCCGTAGGTTAAAATTTCGGCGTTGCATTCGTCGATTTTGCCCTGCAATACGCTCACGAGGTGGGCGTGCATCTCTTTTACCAGACGCGGGTTGGTCATGCTGTAACTGTTGCCCTCGCTGTCGAAAAGCTCAATGCGGATGCCGTGCTTGTTGCCTGTTTCAAACTTGGTCAATTCTTCGTCTTCGATGGTTAGCTCGTTCACGGCTTCCAAATGATGCTCGAACCTGCGGCGGATATTTACCAGCCGTTCCAGTCCTAAAAAGAATTGCAGTTGCTCGTCTAAGGTTTTGGGCTTGGGCGGTTCGGGTGTAGTGGTGGTTTCTGCCGTTACTGGCGGCGTTGGTTCGCTGCCTGTGGGTTTTTCATCGCCTTTGGGTTCGATTGTGCCGGGGGTGTTTGTTTTGCCGTTTACAGGCTGGGTGTTGGGTTTGTTGGTTGTGGCGGGTGTTACTTCCTTCGCACCGTTGCCGTTTTTGTTTGGGGTTGCCATTGGTTCAATGATTTTTTGGGTTTTTCGTTTTCAGTTGCGGGAATGGGTTCTCCCCCAACAAAAAACATTTCCCCCGAAAGGGAATAAGCAACTCCCCAAGGTGCGGCTGCTGAATTGGCAAGGCTGTAGGTCATATTTTTTCGGAGGTACGACGAAAAAATGTGAATACACCGAAGGCCCCGGCCTTGACAAAGGGGCTGGTTGAAATTTGCTTATGACCATTTCGGGGGTAAAAGAGAAAAAAGTGAAAGGGCCGCTGGAAAAGAAAAACCAACAAACAGGTTGTTTACGCCGCTTTTTGCGCGAAGGGTTAGAGCAACCCTTCATCGGCCAGTGAGACATAGGTTTCGTGGGTGATGATGATATGGTCGGCCAGCTCCACATCGAACAGCGCGGCGGCTTTTTTGACCTTTTGGGTGAGGGTAATATCGTCAGGCGATGGTTTGGTGCTGCCGGACGGGTGATTGTGGCTGAGAATAATGTGTGTGGCATTACTCAGCAGGGCAAGCTGGAGGATTTCTTTGACGTTGACCGTGACCGAACTGGTGGTGCCAACACCAATCAACGCGTAGCCGATGCAACGGAGGGAGTTATTGAGCAGCACGAGGTAAAAGAACTCCTTGTGGGCGATTTTGTTTGGGTCGTAGAGGTTGCGGATAGATTCATGACAGGCTTGCGAGCTGTTGAGACGGTCGGCGAAATGCAAACGTGGAAAGCTGTAGTGAATTTCAACAAGGGGCACGGTGGCGACTGCGGTTTGCAGTGCATCTGGTGTGCGGAGCGGATATGCGTTTTTCTGTACCATGCGATCCCCACCGCTGGGCGACAGCCGCAACCAAAGGCAAGGAGGTTTAGCGCAGCGCCCCTTGCCGTGTTGGCGCAAGCCCTGCATCTTTGCATGGGGACAGGAAAACGCTGTGAGGCGGGCAATTCATGCTTGGTATAAAAAAGAATAAAATCCTTTGTTGTATTTTGGACATTTTGTAACTTAGAAGGACACTTTAAAAAACTACTATTATGAGTTTACGCGCTGGTTTAGACGACATGAACGAGAAAATTGAGAAAATCCGCAGGGAACAAGGGGATGAGGCTGCCAAAGAAGCAGAAAAGGAATATTTAAATATTGCAGGTGGAATGTTAGGTGGAGCGGCTTTGGGCACGGCGATATTTCCGGGTGTAGGCACTGTTATAGGTGCGATTCTTGGCGGGGCTTTTGGCTCTAAATCGAAAGATTAACCTGCACTTGTAATAAAACTGTAACACGGTTTTAGTATGCTGGCCTGATGGTGGACACACTATCAGGGCTGGTTGATGTTTGGGGTGATGATAAGGAGTTAATCGCTCGGGTGCAAAAAGCTGTTGAATGGATTGCTTCTACCCCTGAAGGGCTTGTAGCTTTACATGAAGCATACGACTTACATGGAAAGCCGCTTACGATTTTTGTGTCATCTAAGGCATCAGCAATTGGATATGGGCTTCATGACAAAAACATTATTCTGGCCAATCCCCTGATTAGCGATAACACCTTTTTCAAGGGTCAACATGGCGAGAAAATTGATTGCTCTCTGGAAAGATTCCTTGCGCATGAGCTAAAACACGCTACTCAGCCGCATATGCTTGGTCATGACGCTTTAAAAAAGCGCTTACCGGAAATTATCCATTCTTACCTCACCCAATCCATCCCATTCTATCAGTATATGCACCGAATTAAAGCATCTGTTAGCGATGAGGCTAAATTGAAGGAAATTTTTGGAGAGATGTTCGATGCACATATTGGCTCAAATATAGGAACCCTAACATCTCATATTGAACGAGAAGGCTCAAAGGATGAGGTTATTCAAAATTATGTGAGGGAGTTTGAAGTTCCTGCAATAGAATTTGAGAATCTTATCATGAAGTATAACAATGAGCCAGAACGAAGCACAGACTATCTTAACTCTGGAATCTATGAACAACTGCTGAACAACGAAGCCGTTAATATCCTTAATAGGGATGTTTTTATTGAAGGTGCCATATCCTCATTGTTCGCTTCAATAAAGCAAAACTCAGCATCAAAGGACAACTTTAATAGCAAATAGTTTAACGTTTTCTCACCCTACTCTACAAATACGATCGGCATGGCTTTGCTATAAAAAAAGCAACCCCGTGAGAGGTTGCTTTTAGAAGTGAAAGAAACGGCGTTATGACCGCTTCCTGATTTCCGACAGGCGGCATGGTGTGAAAAAGCGGTCGCGCTCGATGCGGAGGCCGAAGGGCGGCACGGTGATACTCTCCAACTCGGTGATGGAGAAGTAGCCGAGTTCATCGAAGCCGAAGTCGGTTACATAGCCGAAGCAGGTGTTGTCGTCGGGATAGTAGGCAATGGCGTACCATGTGCCAACGCCGCTCGGGTTGAAAAACTTGGCGACGATCATGGGGTCGCTGGTGTTGCGTTGGTCGCCGATGCGGGCGAACTGTTTGCGAAGTTGCTGGGTGATAAGCGTGATTTTGGGTGTTTTCATACGATTCTCCTGTGCGTTTACGTTGACAGGCGAGCGAACACCGCGCGTATCAAGGGGTTTCGGCAAGGAGGAATCTGCAAGAGCATTCCTTGCGGAAACCCCTGCGTGCGGTAGCTTTGCCTGACACACGGCAATTCAGCGGCAGGAAATCGGTGACACACCGCACGCCTAACAAAGCAGAAAAGGAGAATGCGGCACTATTGTGTGCTATTTTTTGTGTCGGCTTGGAACGCAACCCATGAGTGCATATCTAGCGCACTAATAACAACTTATGGGGGAGTAGCACACCGTATGAAGGCATTGAAAACAAACCGTACCGTCACTTGGCCAACCGAACACATCATCGAAATAGAACGACGGCAGCTTTTACGCATCGTCGAACTTATTTGCACCGATAGCGACTGCCGTTTCCCACAACTGACGCTTCGGGTATTGCTGCACATGATGGCAATGGTAGATGCGCAAAACCGCGTGTTTGTGAGCGCTAAGCAACTGGCGCACACGATGGGTGTTCACTACAATACCGTTACAAAATGCTTGAAGTATTTACGACGGATTGGGGTGGTTCAGCTTGAGCAAAAGAATTGATGTAATTAACTTTTTGAAGTCTAGTTACGTTTAGGTTGTTATATTACAAGCTCGTTCAACTGATGGTATTTTTTATGGTAACTTCAAAAATGAAAAACCGAATAACAAATATTATCAACTTGTTGCATCTTAATTGTGAATCCTGGCGCCCCAGCCAAAACCTCTTCTAAAGAGGTCTCGGAAAGTCTAAAAAAGCCAGCTAAACTGCGGTTTACAAAAAAATCAAAGTCTGATAGGTTCTCTAAGGGTTTTCAGAAATCTACCATCAAATGGGGTAAAAATGATGGTAACTGAAATACACCGATAGGGAGTTACCATCATGCGTCTTACTGATGTTGCAATTCGCAAGGCAAAGCCTCGCGCCTCCGCTTACAAATTGACCGATGGAAAGGGTTTGTTTCTTTGGGTGCAGCCGAGCGGAAGTAAATGGTGGCGGTATGCGTACCGCTATAACGGCAAACCCAAAATGCTGGCTCTGGGCACCTATCCCGAATACTCGCTTGCGGAAGTGCGGGAGGCGCATGCAAAAGCCCGAAAGGTGCTGGCAAGTGGTATCGACCCCTGCGAAGCCAAAAAAGAACATAAACGCCAGATTCTGCTGAATGCTGAAAATAGTTTTGAGAAAGTCGCGCGCGAATGGCATCAAGTGAAAAGCGCAACGTTAGACCAACGTTATGCAGGATTTGTTCTGCGGCGTTTGGAAGCGGATATTTTTCCTAAGCTCGGCACCCGTCCAATTCGCAATATCACTGCCCCGGAACTTTTAGGTGTAATCCGGTTTGTTGAAGCGCGGGGGGCGTTGGAAGTTGCCCATAGACTCCTGAAGTCCTGCGGACAAATTTTCATGTACGGCATTGCTACTGGCCATGCCGATTGCAATCCTGCTGATTCGTTGCAAGATGCACTAAAGCCAATGAAAAAAGGACACTTTGCTTATTTGCATGAAAAGGAATTACCCGAATTTTTGTGGGCACTCGAAACGTATAAGGGAATGCGACAGGCGCAGTTAGCAACAAAGCTACTCCTACTTACTTTTGTTCGTACTAAAGAACTGCGCGGGGCGATGTGGAGTGAAATTAATTGGGAAAAAGCCGAATGGCACATTTCAGCCGAACGAATGAAAATGCGTCGTCCTCATATTGTGCCTCTTTCCTCGCAGGCACTTACTATTCTCCATGAACTTAAACAGCTTAATGGCCGTTGGAAATACATTTTTCCCAATCCCTATAAACCTATCAAGTGTATGAGTGAGAACGCAGTGTTAAATGTTATTGATAGGATGGGCTACGGTGGACGTGCTACTGGACACGGGTTCCGACACACGGCTTCGACCATACTTAATGAGCATGGATTTAATCGTGACCATATCGAATTGCAATTAGCACACGTTGAAACCAATAAAGTGCGTGGTGTTTATAACCATGCTCAATATTTGGCAGAACGGCACAAAATGATGCAATGGTGGGCGGATTCACTCGATGCTATGAGAAAACAGCATGACAAACCGCTGATGCGTATAGGAAAGCGAGCTGAAAGATTCGTTGCACATTAGTTCCCTTTTCCATCATTTTTCACCGCAATTATCTCGACCTTCGCCAATATGCCCCTGCTATCTTGCGGAGGTAACAGATGAATACCATATTACGACTGCCCACGGTGATGAAACGCACAGGGCTTCCCAAAAGCACCCTTTATAAAATGGTGCGAGCCAAACAATTCCCACAGCCTATTCGGCTGTCTACCCGCTCTGTCGGTTGGGTAGAAGGGGACGTTGATTGCTGGATTCAGCAACGTATTGAGACAACGCATCACGTTAATGAATAGTGAGAATATATGTGTGTGAGTAAGAATAAGAGCCAACCGACAGAAAAAACCGATTTTTGTATTATTGGTATGAAGCGTTATGCGGTGACTACTTTGTTGGTAAGATTGAAACAACCACTACAAAAGGTTCCAAATTATCGAATAGAGGAATACACAGGCAGGCAAGAGTACGATTAACGTATAATCTAATCAGCGTCGTTTATTTTGATGATAATATCATCAAATAATTTGCTGTGCCGTTGTTGAAACGTAATAAGATAAGCAAGTTCTTCTTCGGAAAACATTATTGCTTTTCCGCTTTTAAACTGCTCTTTAAACGATTTGCAGTCGGTGACATAGTCTCTCAGTTCAATTTGATAAGGGTGAAGAACTTTGGAATCGATTTTATATTTTGAGGATATGTGATTCAGCAAGTCTTCCACTTTGATATTCATTAATTTAAACCAAGGAATTACCTTCTGTGGCTTCGTTTTATTTGAGTATAAGTTACTTAGGCAATTTTTATATTCCCCACGTAATTCTCGAACTTGACTAATAAAATAATCTTTTAATACTCTTTGATTTGTTAGTCGATTTTGGATAGTCCTGACTATCCAAAATCCTAAACTTGCATTTACTATGATTGAAACAATATTAATCCAATCAGAGACCTCTACTGAGCATGCCTGATTTAAACAACTTCCGGCTGCTCCCATATTTTCTGTTGGATTGAATTATCACGTAATCTGAACCAAGCGGCGTGTGTGGCTGTGACTTTTGGATTTTGTTGTTTATTACGTCTTTCTTCCCATTGTTTAAATGTTTCACTTTCAATCATTTCCTTCCAATGAGGCTCCTGAATAGAAATGATATTTATGTGTTTTTTTACCACGTCTAACGTAAAATCAAACACTAGATTTCCAAAAGCTTCGTCTAAAAATGATGATGCATAGCCCGCCGTATCATCCAAGTTAATCGTTAACTTATCGCCCTTTTCATAAACTTTTTTAAATGCTTCATTCAACACATTATGATAAAATTCTTCTCCTGATTTCTCACTAATATTACAATGTCTCAGCGCTGGAAACTCAGAGAAGTCATCGGCTATTTTAATTACTTTCATTTCTTTCGTTAAGTTTAGTAGTAATGCACTCCTTCGTTACCTCCCATTGGTAAAATGTGCCTTTAAAACGTGGCGCACCTCTTCTAAATGAACTCGATTCTTTGTCTTTATCAAAGTGCAAAATTACGTTGTTTGTGAGAACTTTTAAGGCTTTTATTATGCCCTGCTGAAAATTCTCCTTTACTGCAGGTAATCCTTTGTTTCTGTTAATTTCTTTTGAAGTTGAGCCATACTTTTGATCAAATGCTCCTTTTAGTATCTCATCATCAGATTTTAAAGTAATCGCATCTTTTAATTTTAATTGGGGCTTCTTATACAATGTTTCCAAAATTCCTCTTCCAACATCTGTCACAGTGAATATTACTTTGTCGGTTTCATATTTAACACCCAACGACCATTGCTTGTTGGCAGCATCCCCCCATTCAATGGTATTGCCGCAAATTTCTAAGATAACTGTTTTTAGGGGGGGCCAATGTTGCTCTTTATCAGTTAGGTGTTTAACAACATTTTTAACCAAATTACTTATTTTCTTGTTTTGCTGATCTGAAAATATATCTGCCCCTTTTTCAAAAAATATTAGTTCTGACTTTGCTGAAGTTGGAAAACGTTCACCGTTAATAGTGAATAAACGGTTCAAATATCCAGAACCGATAAAATAGTTTTTACAAAAACTATCATCAGGTAGATTACCTTTTACTATAATGTTTTTAAACGCTAAGTCATCACTTATTGCTGTTAAAACACTCACTGCCGCATAGTCTACTTTTTGGACATTTCGGAGAGACATCACAACATATTGGAGCATCCCTTTAATACTCATGTGCTTACTATCTCGGAGATTCCTAAAAAATAACAAACATTCTTCCGTATTTTCAATTAATCGGAAATCTTTTGGTGCAGTTAGGGTTATATTTTTATGCTGTGTTTGTCGGAAATCAGCTGCTTTTCGATCATTTTTATGAGAATGATGACTTTTTTTTAGTTTTCTTTCCTGTCTTTTCCTTGTTCTTTCCTGCCTTAGTTTATGTTTTTTTTCTGTATAAACTTTTTTCATCCCATTTTTTTTAGTAACAATTCCCTATGCAATACCCTAGTTCATTTTATTAGCAGTCTTAGAACTAATATTGATTATTATTGAGGCTCACAAAATTACCAATTATTATTTAAATTTCGGTTTTATATAATAATTATCATGCACGTTATCTGTTTGGAAGACGAAGCTTTCTATGCACTTGTGGAGCAAGTGGTTGGCCGGATTAAAGAGCAGCATCAGGTCGTCGCCGAGAAGTGGATTTCGGGCGACGAGGCGATGAAGCTGCTGCGCATTACCAGTAAGACCACGTTACAAAAATTGCGGGATGAAGGGAAAATCCGTTTTTCTCAGCCTGAGAAAAAAATCATCCTGTATGATGTGGATTCTATCCATACGTTTTTGAACAAACACGCCCGTAATCCTTATTAACAATGAAAGCGTTCACATTCTACCAAAGCGCTATCTTTTTAAGCTGGATTGCCGCGTCGGCCTGCGGCCTCCTCGCTATGACGTTTTTTATATTTTCACATCATCCTAACACCCCATGAAAACACCTGAAGAACTGATACAGAAAGGCTTTAACGACGGCTATTTGCTTGCTAAATACCAGCCGGAACTGGCGGTGAAACTCGCGCAGCAGCAGAACCCACAAAGCCCCTATTATACTGGGCTTGTTTCGGGCAAGGCGGAATATGAGGCGGAAGTGAATGCCTGGGCGAAAGGCTTTTCGCGTGGCACGCAAGAACGCGACGACAGGGAAATGGACAAGGAGCGTTAATGAAAAAGCCCTGCCGCAAGGCAGGGCGTGGGTGTGTTCATCATCCTCAGAGGATATTATAGTTACTAGAAAAAATAATGTGACACATTATTTTTTGTTTCGCTCGCTTCGCGGTGCAAAATCGCCATTTTCGATGACGATTTTGATACCCGCCTATGTAATAAATTACACAAGCGGGTATAGGTAGTTACGTATTATTTCAGAATCATAATTCGGTGGGCTTGGTTTATTGCACCGTCGGACGTTTTGATGATTAGCAGGTATGTCCCTGCTGCAAGTGTATCGGTTGTGATTTCAAATTGTGGCTGGTTTGCGCCGCGAACGGTTTCATGGATGAGGCTGCGCCCCATCATATCAACCACTACAAAGACATATTCTTTATCATCGTCCGCCGAAGTGCTGACAAATAAGCGGTTTTGCGCAGGGTTTGGATAGACGGATACCGTGATTTCTTTTTGCGCTGATGCCTTCGCTGGTGGTTCGGGTGCCGCCTCTTCCGCCATTTTATTAGCTGCTTTATAGGCTTGGTAGCCGTTCTCACCGTCTTTACAATAGTCGGCCAATTCCTGTTCGGCGGTTTCGTAGTTTTTACCGAAAGGTGAATAACCGCTGACGTTTTTCAGGCGGATGTCACGGCCAATGGTGGTGTTGCTGCTGATGCCCGTGATGTTTCCGGTAGCCTGCAATACGGCATCAAACCCCGATTGCACGCTAATAGTGCCGCTCAGGTTGATGTTTTTTGCATTGATGATTATGGTGTTGCCGTTGGTCTCAAATACGAATGGGTCGGTGGGTTCAATCACTTCATTGGTCAATGAAAGATTATCTACCTTCCTGCGTTTAACCTCCGACGAGTCAGGCGCATCGGTAATCCAGTTAATTTCATTCTCAGGGTCGAACAACAGATAGGTGAAGGTTTGGAAATTATTGTTTTGCAACCCGTTCGACCCCAACTGGTCAAAATACATATCGGCAGCCACTTTCATTTTTATTTTTTTGATTTTGAACGAGGCTTGGGTTTCTTCAACGCATTCTTTCAACTGACCTACGTTCACCGTTGTGTCACCTTCAAATACCGTCAATGATGTTTTTCTCACTCCAAATGCTTCGTAGCTATTTTTGAAATCCATCTTGAAGAAATGGTCGCCGATATCTTCGATATTTTTCCAAGGGGTTTCATAAAACAACTGGTAGGATGTGGTGGCTGGCACAGGAATAACGTCGCGTAGGTAAAAGTTTTCGTTGTCCTCGGTCAGGTGCAGCGTGAAGCAGTTGTCACCGTTGGGGATTGTATTTTCCAACTCAACGATAAATGACACGTAGAGTTTGGTTTTATCCATGTCAAAATCGAGGGCTTTGTTGAGTTTGTATTTCAACGGCTCGGCAACGTTCAGGAACAGTTTGTTATGATGCTCAACGGTATTTACTTCGTTGGTGCGGATGTTAATGGTCTTGATGCTGCCGGTCATCGAAGTATCTACAAAAACCGTGTCAAGTGATACCAATGTACGGGTTGGAAACTGGTCGCGCAGCCCCTTTACTACTGGCTTGCGCAATAGGGCATATAAGCCCACGGCATTATTGTAGGCAGGATAATTGTAAGCAGTTAATTGCTGCGGGTATTTGTATGAGCCGGGAGTTAAAAAATTCGATACATTCACAAAACCTGAGTCCGAAATTACCCCTGCAATTTTCATTTCGCTGAAAGTAGCCGTAGGCATAGAGGGGCGTTGTGGTTCTTTGGTAAAATCATCACCCAATGCCGCCATGGACAAAAAGTCAAACGCTTTACCCAACTGGCCTTTGGTAGCTTTGTTTACTTCTTCTGCCCAACCGGATGCAGTGGTGGTGTCTTTCTTGGTGGGACCGTCGATTTTTACGAGTTGGCGCAAAAAGAAGTCGCCCAATGGTTTGGCAACAAACGCGCCGCCTGCGGCACTTACTCCATCTTTTGCAGATTTCAGGATAGTACGCATGGTCGAATTGAACGGATGATTATAACTGTTGAGCTGGGTATTGTATAATTCCAGTTCGCGGTCGTATTTCACCAGCAAGCTGTCAAACCGTTTGAATAAAAGTGTTCCACTATTACCTGTCAAACTTGCGTTTTTTACCGCTTCGTTGGTGAGAAAGTTTTTGTAATCAGGATTGCCCAATACCGACACATCCATATCCTGCTGCACGATACGGCCATACAGGTCAATATTGAGATTTTTGACAGCCCAAAATGAAAAATCTATTTCACTTTGTTTTTCACACACACATGGGTCGTACCCCAACTGAAAATCCGATGACCACCATAAGGTATTGTTGTTTTCGTTGTGGTTGAAGGAACTGATTTCAGTAACCAAGGAAGGTTGGTCAAGTGTTTGGTCGTAATTCAATAGATGCCTGAAGATGCCTGAGTTGTCTTTTCCTGTCGGATAGCTCATCACCATTCTGACGTTTTGATACTGATTGTAATCAGTAAATAAATTGGCAAACACCCTCAGTTTTCCGGTATAGCGGTTATACAAAATAAAATAGGGTGCTCGTGGGTTTGCCAACCCATAAGACCCGGATAAAATGCGATTCGTGTCTGCAATGTTCACTGGATTACCGTTCGGGTAATAGCCTGTATTCATCCACATCAGTTCCCAACCGTCTTCCCACCAGATATCTGCATCGTAAACGGAGCTACCGACACCAAAAGGCTGGCTGAGATAATCGTATTCGGAGGCCATCGCAACGCTGAACGGGCTTTTCATTTTGTAATTACTTCCTGTCATGCCCGGAATGATCCACCCTGCTGTTGGGTTCAGGTCGATGTCATGAAAGGCAATGCCGTTGTCGATGCGAGCAAAGTCGAAACTATTCAGCCATGGATTAATCTTGTTCGGGAAAAGCGTAGAGAGTTCGTTATTGTAAGAACTATCGTATTTCGTGCGTATCAGGCGAACGCAGTCCTGCCCGTTGGCACAGACATACATCGCTATGGCCGCGGATAGTAGCAGCCATCGTTTTAATGTTTTCATTTAGAAATGGTGTCGTTAATTAGCGATTTTTCTGCCCTTGAACGTGAATTTCTTTTCGCTGATGGAAAACTCAATATCCGTTGCTTTGGTGGCTGGGTTTACCTTCATGGTGAACTTTCGGAAACCTAATGCCGGATAGCTATGCTGGATAATTTGGGTATTTGAAATGCTGCACGAACCCGATAACATCGGCAGTGTGTCACGTTTGTTTTGAAGGTTTGTGATTCTCGTTATCCCAAATGAGCAACTATCGCTGTACGTTCCATCATAGAAATGTCTTATCGTTACGATACCGCTATCTGTGGAATTATCCCATACCCCTTTATAGATGCCAGAGGCTTCAATTTCACACGCTGGAACAATTTTGAACGTTTTTACCACCGTATCGAAACCATCATCACTGGGATAACAGTGGGTATTGGGGGCTTTCTCCACGATGAGTTTCACCGTATATACGCCGTAAGAAACGGTAAAAAAGTTGCGCTCAAAAGTTTGTTCGGTAATGGTTTCCGCGCCCAGCGTCCATGTGTATTTTGCACCTTCAAGCGGGCAATGGAACCGGATTTGGATGCGTGGAAATACGTCGCCACCTTCATCAAGGTATAACTTACCTAATTCACCGCCTGAACTTGGGGCTGCACGTTGCGAGAGGATGATTTCCGCCGTTACGGGTTTTTTGCCGTAGCACGGATCATAATTCTCACATTCAGGGTTGGCGGGGTCGTGGCATTCGTCTTTTTCTGGTTTACAGTTCTGTAAGGTGAGAGCCAATCCGCAAAGCATTAATAAAGGCAGCAGCAATCGCATGGTGATATGATTTAATACAAATTTATTCTTTTTCTTTTAAAAGACGTTCAATCAGGGCGTTTAGTTCCTCGTTACGCTTTATCAACTGCTCGGTTTGTTTTTTCAGCTCCGCATTGTCTTTTGCCAAGGCATCGAGTTGTTTCTGCTGGTCGATGGTGTAGAGCGTCAATTCTTCCACTTTTTTGACTACGGTGGTGGTGATGGTCGTAACTGACATTCCCTCGGTTTCTACCGTTTGCGCCGATGGCATTTCAGGTAGATGCCCCAAGCTGTCAATTTCCTGCTCTAATTGGGAAAGCGGTTTTAGGCGGTATGTTGGCGTAAAAACATAGTCAGGCCATGTGATGCCTGTAAGGGTAATAAACACATCGTTTTTACAGGCGATACCACCGTTTACGGCAAGCATAAAGTTTGACACAGGATTAGTGCCGATACCTACACTGCCGCTCGTGTGCATGGTAAGCCCACGGTTCCAGTTCACCGAGTCATAACAGGCGTTGTTTACCCCGCTGGTTTGAATACGCAGGATGCCCGCAGGTAAGTCCTGAAATATCCGTGAACTCCATGTGGGAACTGGGCTGCCCGCAGGCGGTAGCATACCTACAGGGCGATTGAAAATGCGCGAGCGGCCGTACACAGAACTGTCGCTGTAGCAGTTGAAATTAATTGCACCGTCGTTCTGGCCATAACCGCCGATTATGATTTGACTGTTATTACCAAATCCGGCCTGTTGCGTGAAGGTGATGCCATTTACGCCGCAACGTTGGGCATCAATCGAGGTTGAATATAGAAATGCAAAAGCAAGGAGGCATGCGGCTGCAAAAGAATGCAGCAAAGAGTGTTTGTGAAAAACTGTTTTCATATGATAGGTATTCTGTCTGTAAACATGTGCAAAATTGTGCGTTTTCACGGGCTGGGAAAAGGGTGAAATCACCCGAAATGCACGAGTAACAGGTTAATCTTTTACCAGCCGGAACCTGCGGATGACTTCGCGTTCAGTAGAGGTTAGCGTGTAGATACCGGATGGGAGGGGTGTTAGGTTCAGCGTGGCATGGTCGGTGCCTTGTGGCAGTAGTTCGCTGAATACTATTTTACCTAAAATATCATAAAGACGGATACAGGCGGGGTGCGTTGTTGCGTGCTGCCATTCCAACGTGAAGGTAGTCGTCGCTGGATTGGGGTATAACATCACTGTTTCGTTCACACCTGCGGCTTCATCCACCCCTGCGGGAAGGTTGGTGCCGCCGAGTTTTACCAGCCATACATCGACATTGCCCACCGTGTCCTCAAAGTAAGTGAGGTGCCCCGCTACCAGAAAGCCGCCATCGGTGGTTTCTACGGTGGATTTTCCGACATAGGTTGCGCTGTCGCTGGCAGTGTCGTTTAGCAGTTTCTTTTGCCATACAAGGCTGCCATCGGCAGCAAACCGCACCAGCCATGTGCCAAGGGCTGTTGGGTCTCCGGCGGTGTCGGTTTCCACCGCGAAGCCGGTCATTATATATCCGTTATCCGCAGTACGGATCAGTTCTTCGCCGATGTGATATCTCGGAAAATAATGTTTGGTATCGGAGAGAACAACGCCCTGCTTATCAATGGTGAATAACCAATGATAGGAATTAGAGGATGGGCCTTTGATAGCCAAAAAACTATAACGATTGGGCTGCGGTTTGGCGGCACTTATGATGCCCCCATTTTCACCGTCATAGCATTTCGACCAGAGAATCGAGCCACTGGTATTGACCTTCACCAACCAGCAAACATAATCGCCTACAATAGTTGTGGGTAAGTCACCGTCTTCGGAATAACTTGTACCTGCCAAAATATATTCGTTGTCTTCGGTAACAATCAGGCCGTGCGCAACATCATTCCCGCTACCGCCGAATTCCTTTTGCCATGATACAACTCCCTGCGCTGTCAGTTTTGCCGCAATATAATTGCGGTCGCCGGAAAACTCATCGCCATTCAGCGCCGTGCCCAGCACCACAAATCCGTTATCCGGCGCCTGTGCTATCGCCACGGCTTCTTCGTCGGCATTGCTACCGATGGAGCGTTGCCATTCGATCGCCCCGTTTGCGTTGAGTTTAACCACCCACACATCGCGCCTGCCGTTATTGACGGTGACATCGCCATCCTCGGACAGAGAGGTGCCAAGCAGGATATACCCGCCATCCTTCGTTTGCTCGATGGTTCGCGCCTCTTCCGCGTCGCTGCCGCCCATGAGGCGCTGCCACTCGACGGCGGCCTGCGCATTGAGTTTCAGCACAAGAATATTGTCATCTTCGTCGGGTGTGGAGGAAACCGCAGCGATGATATATCCCCCATCGCCTGCATTGCGGATGCAGTAAGCCATTTCATAATCTGCCCCGCCGATTTTCTTCTGCCATACCGTATCGGGAGCCGATTGCGCCAGCATTCCGCCGACAGGGAAACACACACCAAGAAATAGTGAAACGAACGAGAATAACGATGATTTCATGTCGATAGTTTTTTGATGCAAACCAATGAAAAAAGCCGTCTGCAAGGAAACCGAATTGCGTATATTTGGAACCGTAAAACGGTTTTGCCCATGAAAATGAAGGTTGGCGATAAATTGCACCTGTTCCGCCAAGAACGCCATAAAACACAGGAAGAATTTGCCGATTTACTCGGGATGTCTCCCTCGGCCTATGCGCGCCTTGAGCGCAACGAAACGCAGGCAGATTTCGAGTCGGTGCTGCGCTTCGCCCATATCCTCGGCGTACCTGTGCAGGAATTTTTCCCCGAAAGTCTTGTCTTCCACAACAAAAACGAAGGCACTGGCGCAGGCGTGATTTTCGGTAATTACATCGTCAACGTGAACAAAGACGAATACACCACCCAACTCGAACAGCAAAACAGCCTTCTCCAAGAAAAAATCACCATCCTCGAAGCACGGATTACCGAGCTTATCGACACCAACCAGACATTGAAGGAGGTATTGCGCAAACTAGAACCATAATAGGTTTCGTGCTTTCTTAACGATACAGGTTGTGGTATGTTTTAGCTATGGCCGACACCCCACAAATTCTAACGTTTCCTATTCAACTGGTCGCTCCCGAAGAGGCACATCTTCTCAATGAAGATGAGACACGCATACAGGCACGTCTACACGTAATCGCCGTTATTGAGAGAATCCGCGATGGTCGTATGCCCGCCGAAGACAAAACCATCCAAAGCCTAAAGAATGTAAACCGCCTCCTCATGGAATACGGCGAGTCCCCCGTCGATTTGTCCGGGCTTGATAAGAGTAGTTAACCCTCTCAGCTTAACAAAAAATTAACAGCCAATATTTGGATAGTTTGGGTTAATTTCCGAATTTAGCATATGTAATTAATTTGCATGCTATGGGAATATTTAACCCTGTTGCTGACGCGCTTAAGCGGCAGCCCGCAGTGAATCAAACTGCCCTTCACAATGAAATTACTCAGCTAGGCAAATCACTCCGTCACTACGACATGAAAGAGGTGGATGACATTGCCTCTCCACCACCTCCCCAAAACCGCGAGGTGAATCCTAAAGACCTTCACGAAGTCGATATTAACGAAGAAACCAAAGACAATATCAGCCGCGTACAAGGTAATGAGGAAATGCTGCGTCAAAATGCGGTAGAAAAAGCCATTATCAGGCAAAATGAAAATCAAGCCAACGGTGTGCCCGGCTACGAGCAGCATCTCGAACCCGCAGATTTAGAGCGTTAAAACTACCAATGCAAAACTATCAAACCTTTATATCAACTGACTATGGGCGTTCTGTTTATTGTGCTACTCGTATGCCTTTATTATGGGTCGCGGGGATTAAGAAAAAGAATTTTTCATTATTTTAACCTTCGGGAGGAACCCGAACCTATTTATCCCCTCACCGAATGGGATATTAATACTCACCATCACACTCTTGCTAAGGAAACTCCTCCCATACCTGAAATCAATGATTCTTGGCTGAGCGTTTTTAAAAACCATTCACTGTTAAACAAATATTGTGCATCACTTGATGCCTACCGACAGAGTATCGAATCAGCGGCGAAACAGTGCTATGTCGAATTGGAAAATCGTCACGCCACATTGATTGACCAGCAAACACAACTTATTCGCAGGGTCTTTCGGGCAAAGAAGCACATTAGGCAATTTATCCCTGAATTAAAGCAGCTGCGCATCTCAACACATACCCTGCCAAAGGGTTTAACTATTCGTATTCCTGCCAAACCCAATATTCCCAATCCTGACACGATTGCCCGAAAATACCCTGTGGTTTCTACTGGTGCGGCAAATGCAGTAAGTAAGTCGCTTACTCAGCCCGGTGGAAGTGCTGCTATGGCACTTGCCGCGGTTGCTATTTCCGTGGTTCAAGCAAAATCTAACGTCTCTAAACTTAAGCGCGTGGTCGAGGACACCGCCGGACAAGTCTCTTACTATGTTAGAGATATGCGAGGATTTGTTGAGATATTGAAAACTGCGGACACAGCGCAGATAATCCCCATTTCTCAACAGCTAAAAGAGGCTGAAACATATATCAGCAAGCTGGTGGAAGATTTACAAACACTCCCGCCACACGCCCGAACATTAGGAGAGCTTAATGAAGAAACAAAGGGCAATGTCATTTATTTATATATGCTCATGCTAGATGCCTACCAGCTAAGTCACACACGAATTTAACCCTGTATATGGAGAAAAAGCCAATTGATATTACCCTGTTTCAGCAAGCGAAACAACGCAGTGAACCGTTTACTTTTCAACTGCAATCCAACGACCTTGTGGGGCTTGCCGTTGAAGCCATCCAGCTCGCAAAGCTGGTGGCAACGGAAGAAAGGGATTTAGCCGCTATCCGTTCACACCATGAGCTGAGGATGCAATTTCTTGAGCGTACCCACGAAGAGATTTTGATAGATGTGCAAAGCCGCTATACAGAACGCGCACAGATTATTGATGGCATTAAGGAATACGCGAAAATGCTGGTAGTCGCCGGAGAATATGGTGCGGCACAACAAATTATGATGCAACTCGCCGCTTTGCTCACCAGTGAAAGTCCCTTGACGACTGCTCTTAACCTACGCGCAAAACGACTTGAAGAATGATAGATTTAACGTTGTCTTGATATTCCTTGTTGGCGCTCTTGCTCTATCCGCATTGTCCATGAACCCGACTGCTGCTTTGGTTTATGAGCCTGACGATATAAAGCAACCCCTCCGATGGTAAGCAATCCAATCCCCGCGACAATGGCAGTAGTTTTGCCCATGCTCATCCCTTTAGGCAGTGTGTTCTTGCCGATAACAGGCGAAGTCTTACCAGTTGAAGATACAGCAGGCTTTACTGTATTTGAAACCGAAGGAGAGGTGGTTGCTAACTGCTCAGGTTTTAAGTTACGTGCTTTATGTCGCTCCATCATTCCTGTGAGCGCATCGACTGTCCCTTGCACATCTCCTTCTTTAAACCTTTGGCCTGCTAGGTCTTTGGTCGCAGCTATGTCTGCCATGGAAGCATCATGTAAGGCTTTTAACTGTTTGCCCAATTCAGTCATAAACTCCTTTTTCAACACCATTTTACCAGTAACCATTTGTAAAACGTGTGAAGATTTTGTGACAACTACGCAGGAAAAAAGAGTTTTTCCCCTTAATTAAACCCATAATAATTCAATGACTTTAAACCTTAACTACCCCCTATATTCATTTAACGGTACAGAACCCTTTACCCTCGCCGATGCCTGTGAAGGGGTGCAGATTTTTGGCGGTATCGGCTCAGGTAAAACCAGTGGCAGCGGCGCAGAGCTTGCCCGGGCTTATTTGCGAGCTGGATTTGGCGGCCTTGTATTATGCGCTAAAAAAGACGTGCTTGAAGAATGGAAAACCTACGCCAAGCAAACAGGACGGGAAAAACAATTACTTGTGTTTGATAGCTCCGGTGATTTTGTTTTTCCCTTTTTACAATATGAAATCGAGCGTCAAGGCGCAGGAGCCGGTTACACCGAGAACCTTGTTCGGCTTTTCACCACGATTTACGAAGCGGTAGACCGCAGTACGGCAACAGGCGGGAATGATCCATATTGGACACGGGCCATGCAACAGCTCTTGCGCAATTGCATTGACCTTTG
Source organism: bacterium (assembly GCA_008933615.1). NCBI lineage: Bacteria > bacterium. The sequence goes on from WBUR01000017.1 coordinate 47,360, forward strand.
TGTGATCTCACGCGGCTCAGTTTCTATTCCCCAAATCCGCGAGGTTATCCTCTCAGCCCCAAAGAATCCTGAGGAAATAGATCAGGACGAATGGCGTGAGAAAAGCCTGTGCTGGAAGCTGTTGCTTGAAGGCCATGCAAAGAACCACGATAGGTGGACACAGGGTGATTTTGACACGATGGCCTCGTTCTGGCTGGAAGAATTTCCAACACTTTCGGATAAAACACGCACCAGCGTGATTTCTACCCTAACTACAATGATGGATATGTTCCTTCGTAGACCGTTTCGGCAATTATTTTCCGAACCGCCGCAAGATCCGCGCACTATTGCTTACCCTGAACTTACCCATCGGGGCGTTATCATTGTGCTTTACCTCCCCGTAAAAGAATTTGCCGAGGCTGGCCGTGCGGTGCAGGTTGCTTATAAATATATCTGGCAGCAGGCAGCAGAAAGGCGCAGTGTTATTCCCGGTCAAACCATCCCCGTCTTTCTTTGGGCAGATGAGGCGCAGAACTTTATTACCAGTTACGATATGCACTTTCAAGCAACGGCGCGTAGTAGCATGGCCTGTACGGTTTACATCACGCAAAACCTACCTAATTATTACGCGGAGCTGGGCGGTGAAAATGAAAAGCACCGCGTTGATTCACTCGTCGGCAACTTGCAAACCAAAATCTTCCACGCAAATAGTGATCCGCTCACCAATGAAAAAGCGGCGGAAATTATCGGTAAAAGCTGGCAAAACCGTAGCGGATTTTCTCAATCCGTAGGGCGTGAGCAGTTTAACTTAAGTAACTCCATGAACCAGAGCTTTGATTATGATGTACCGCCACAACAATTCACCATGCTCAAAAAAGGCGGTGCAGCTAACGGCGGCATCGTCGAGGCGGTCGTGTTTCAGAATGGCAGGATATGGAGCAACCGCAAATCCCATTTATTTGCCCACTTCAAACAAACACTTTCATGAAATCCGAAACGATTACACGCAACGTCACCCGCAGGCCCGATGCCTCCAATAATTATGCATCATGGGTGTATTCTTTCTATTATATGCTTGGCTGGTTTACTGTGCCTATCGAAATACTCACCCGACGCAATTTCGGTAGCCGCTGGCTGACCGCCACTAACTTCTTTGCAGGACTATTGGTGTTGCTGCTGTTCACCGGATCGCAGTATGTTCTCCACTGGCATGCAACGGCTTTTCTGCAATGGCTGGACGTGTATGAAGGCGCAACTACGCCAGCGTCCTACACACGAAAAGAATGGCTGCTGGCACACAGCATGTTTGGCTTTTTAGCACTCTACCTAATCTTTGGCTTGGTACATTTTTATAGGATGTGGTGGCGGCGCGGCATCAATGCCCCGATCCATTCCTTTGACGATGGCACCTCATGGTTTGAGCCACTTGGAAAACTATTCATGTTTCCTATCAACCTGCTTGCAGCTCCATTTGTATATGTGGGAATGATATTTATACCCCGTCATGAGCGCAGGGTTCGCGCACCGTGGTGGTTGCGCAATGTTACTTCTTTTACCAATATCTTAATCGACCCTTTGGCATTGCTGGTGCTGGCGTTTCTTTTACAAGATGTTGCGGGAGTGTGGCTTTGCATTTCAGCACTGGCGACGTTTTTTTATGCTATCGAAAAACACCGCACCCGCCGAACTATGAAACAGGATTTGTCCGATAACATCATCGAGGCTGGGATATTAATGGGCGGTACACCGAAACAACCACAGCAATATCGTACGAAAAATAAAACTTGGCGCGGATGGTTTGCAAAATCGCAAGACCCAACAGAAACACCTCATTATGGCGACGTAAAAAGCATCATCGAGGATTTCCACAAAGATATGCGCGAAGGCCGACCAAAAGCAGAACCCCACAGGCCGCCTAGTATTTAATGTTAATCAATAAACTTTAGAAAGCTATTTTTTCACTTTTCCTTAATACAAGGAAGTAACTAATATCAAGTCACAGGGGTGATATGTCATTTCATGTGAGGATTTCACTAATGTTTAGGGAAGAATGGGTGCTTTGCTTGGATCGTATTCTCTTTCAGGCAACTTGATGATGTTGATGTCATACCTGCCTGTATTGCACTGTTCTATTTGTATTTTTCCGTAATCCCCAACAGAATAATTCCCTGTTTCATCCCTTATGTCTTGATTTTTAATCTCATATGTCAGTGATCCAACTGGCAGATCTCCAGTGTTTTTCTCAGCTCCTGGAGGTATGGATAACGTCACATATCTGTGATAATTTTGAAAATACGTTATGCCAACAGATAAAAAATATTTTGTATTGTTTTTAAAAACAAATGCGCCAGTTTTATACGTCTGACAATCCGGAATTTTAGTGGTAGCCATCGTCTGGTTTGCATTATCCCTTATGGATTCAGGATGACTGTGGGTATTAAAATTTTCATTTGATTCAACTTTACTGGGAGAGTTTGAACTCAGAGTGTTGGTGTTATAATAGTGGTTTTCTATGGTTTGTGGTTGAGGTTGCGATTGCACATTGCTTGGCTGTTGTATCGTAATCGTATCTTTATGAGATTGCGATGTTTCGGATGAATTCTTTTGAAAAGGATTTGTTATTAAAAACAGGATAACGCCGCTCACTACTGCTATTATAATCTGGTGAATTACGGAATTTGATTTTTTTTCAGTCTCGGCAACCATAGATAGATCAGTTTAATCAAAAATAAAAAAAATATAACTACAGTGACACATTTATTGTGTAAAATCATTCAGCGGAAATAATGCCTCTTCAACATAACCGATATTAAAGCTGCTCAATGCTGATAGTTTCTACAAACACCCCCTCTTCTTGGCTGTCGCCACCAAGGTTTACTTGTATATACCGAACACGGTAAAGCAACAGGTGGTCGAACAGGCGCGCGAGGTTGCGGCCTGTGATGGTGACCTGTTCGCGGGTGTTGGTGAGGGTGATGCCTGTTTCGGGGTCGAAGGTGATGGCGTTGATATAGGCATAAGGCAAGCCGATGCGTTTGCCGTCGGGCAGCCGCAAATCAAGGCAAGCATGGCTTGCGCCGCTGCTTACTGCGAAATAATCGCTGGTCGGCGATTCTTCTGGCACACGCGTAGGCTCGTTATCGCGTGTAATCCTGCTCTGTTCGAGGCGTTGGCGGAAGTCCATAGTGAGTGGCGGGTGATGAGTGATGGGTGATGGGTGGTAGCGTGGCGGTTCTGCGTTGAGGCTGTGATATCTGTGGTGAAATTTCTTTCTGCTGTTCTTGCCCGCGCAACAGTTCCGTTGCAGAAAGCCGAGCATTTGATTGGTTGACGGCTTGTGCCAGTTCGTCTTTATTATCGGTGTAGATGGAGACGGCCTCCCGCCCGCGTGAAACGGAAACGTAAAACTGCTCCATCGAGGAAGCACGCAGGCTCATGCTGCTTTGCGAGATAATTACTTTATCGGCAGTTTTGCCCTGTGCGCTGTGGGAGGTGGAGACATAGCCGTAATCGAGATGGCCGAACTCTTTGCTGAGTGTTGCGCCGTTGGTGAGCGTAATATTACCATTCCCGTCGAATGCCTGCACCTGATAGGTATTACCGTTGAACAGATGGGTGCCTTCAAGGCTTTTGCTGTTTTGGGTGATGCGGATTTTATCGCCCACGGCAAAGGCAATGGGTTTTTCCTCATAGATAGAAAAACGTGCCGTCTCATTCAATGGCAAGGAAACGGGGTTACCTGCTGCATCGGCAAGGGTTACTGCGTGTTCTGTCGCCTCGGTGACTTGAAGCCGCGAACCAGCTTTAATGCCCTTGCTATGCTGATGAAAGGCCACCCATTGGCCTTTGCTATAATGTTCCGCCAGCCCCTTTTGTGCTTCGGTGAATTGCAGGTTTTTAAGTGTTGTGTATTCATGGTCTGCGCCTTGTAAAACACCGTATGTTTTTAGGGTCTGTCGTATTTCCTGCGTTACCGCATCCGCCTCGGCATGGGTGGGGGAAACGACCAGCACATTTTTGGTACGCCCCCCGCTTGCATGGGCGGAATGGTAATACTCCTCGGCGATGGTGCGGGTGCGTTTCCCGCCTTCTTCGATTTGTTTGATGGCACCTAGTTTGTCGAGCGTGGCAAAGCCTTTTTCGACCTTGCCAGCAGCAAGCTGGGACACGGCCTCGCGGTATGCAGCGTTGGTCTGCCGCTGGATTTTATCGACCGTGATGGGGCGAACCCCTGCCTCCTCCTGCAAGATGCGTAGGGCATCACCACGGGTGACGCTGCTATGCTGTTTGGTATCGCCGGAGAGGATGATGCGTGCGCCCTGCCTTTCTGCGATCGCAAGAATGGCGTTCATGTCGCGGTTACTCAACATCCCCGCTTCGTCCACCCATATTACCTGATGGTTGAATTCGGGGTGGCGGGAAGAATCCTGTATCAGCATGGCAACCGTTTCGGCATTGGCAAAGCCTTCGCTACGCTGCACGCCACGGCTTGCCGCGCTTGATGGGGCGAAGGAATAAATCTGTTTGCCTGCCGCTTCGATGCCGCGTTTCACTTCCTGCATGAGGGTGGTTTTGCCTGTGCCTGCTTTACCGCTGATGATGGTGATGCCATCGGTTGATGAAAGTGCGTGATGAACGGCCTTGCGTTGCTGGGTGTTGAGCAACGGGTTTTGCGGTTGGTAATTGGAGTAAAGGGGACGAAACTTATTTTTGCTGTTGATGGCGGCGGCGATGAGCTGTTTTTCCTCGCGCAGGGCTTCTTTGGTGGTGAGGAGTTGGCGCAGGTCTTTTTCGACCGCGATTACTCCTTCTTCTTCGGCAAGGGCATGACGCACGGCGTTTGGGGTGCTACTGCCAATCGTCGCCTTGATGGCGGTCGCTAAAACCTCTTTATCGCTTGTTACCGATTTACGTTCCAGATGGTGGGCAAGCGCATAGCTCACGGCGTGGGCGGCTGTAGTAGTTGCGGTTGAGGCGTTTCCTCCGCCATCTGCGCTCCGCAAACCTTGTATGGAGGCGAGTTCGTCTGCACTCAGGCGATTTCGCCATGCGATTTCCTGTTGTTCATGGGTAAGCGCTATCCGTTTTGCCTCGCGGGTTTTGGCACCGATGGCGGATTTAGTTTTTCCATCGGTGATGCCATGCTCGGCGGCATACGCTTCAATTTCTTGCGTGCGGCGGGAGAAACGGTCGATAAGCGGTTGTGCAACCCCCGCAAGCTCGAACCCGTGTTCGGTTTTTTGGATGCCAAAGCCTAATCGTTGCAACTTATCGGCCAACAGTGAATGAAAGACGGCTTCGTAATAGGGAGCATCCTGATTCACTTGCCGGAACTGGCCTGCTTTCCATTTGTTATCCACTTCGTCATACGTTGCATTAAACACAAAGCAATGGCTGTGCAGATGCGGGTCGGCAACGCCGTCAATCGGCCTTGTGGTGAAATGGGTGAATGCTCCGTAGGCTATGTTACCCGTGATGCGGTTTTCGTTTTTGCTGCCACTTCGCACCCGTGTTTGCATTCCCATCTCTACTTCGTGCATGGTTTCGGCGATGGCGGCGTCGAATGCCGAGAGGATAACCTGTTTATCTGCTGCACTGCCAAGCGCATAGGCAAGGCTGACGGACTTGCTGGCGTTGAAGGTGAAATCATAGCCGACGGTGCGGTGCTGGTTCTGCCTACCTGTGAGGGTGGTGTGATGCGCTGGGTGCAGGTTATCACACAGGGCTGCAAAGTCGTTTTTGTCGATAGCCCCGATTAGCCCTAACTTCTTGGCAGCTATGCCGCCCCAACGCCCAGCTCCTTCGTTTTTTTCGGCATAATAATCGAGCGTGTCGCCGCCCTCCTGATAGTAGGCTTCGCTGTAATATTTTTTGGCGGAAGCGGCGGATGTATTCATGGTAATACGCAGCATGACCCCTTGTTTTCCTGCAAGTTAGAGGGCGTTTTGCAGGCTGCAAAATATTGGCGCAACGTGGATTAACGTGGTGTGATATGGTGGTTGAGCGGGGGTGTTAGCGTGTCGGAAAATGGGGAAACAGGAGGAAAGGAAAAAGGAGGACTATGGTGCGAAAGAAGGGTACCGCCGCGCAGGCTTGAAAATGCCTTTAAGTAATGGTAGAATGGCGCGAGAAAAGGATAAGGCTATGGATTGGGCACTGACGCAGGCACAAAAAGAATTCAGAAAAGTATTTGCGATGGCACTGAAAGACGGGCCACAGGAAATTCGTGGTGATGATGCAGCGGTGATTGTGATCAGGAAAGAGGATTATATAGAGCCGCCTGCGGTGTCGGGGCGCAGCATCCCGAATTTTGCCGATTATCTTTTGCATATCCCCCAAGTAGAGGGTTTGGATGTTGCCCGCGATAAAAGCACCGACAGGGATATTTCGCTTTGAAATACCTGCTCGATACCTGTATTTTAAGCGAATTGATTAAACCAACGGGAAATACCGCCGTCCGCGATACCATTGCCAAGATTGACGGCGCACAGCTTTTTATCAGCGTGGTGACAGTCGGCGAAATTGCCAAAGGCATTTTTCTGTTACCCCACACTCGCAAGCGCAAACATTTATCTGACTGGCTGTTGGGGGTGGAGACTTCTTTCGCTTCGCGGATTCTGCCCTACGATAAAGACACGGCGATTGCATGGGGTGAAATGACCGCCCGCGCCAAACAGCAAGGCCGGACGCTCCCCGCGATTGATGGCATTATTGCGGCAACCGCCTTGCAACACGGATTGCATATCATGACGCGGAATGTGAAGGATTTTGAGCCTAGCGGTGTTCCCGTTGTGAACCCGTGGGAGCGGACCGGACACTAGCTTCTCTTGCCTTTCACCCCACCTTCTGTTGTAGGATTGTTGTAGTAAACAAAAAAAGCCACTCGCTGGAGTGGCTTTAAACTCGTGCCCGGGACGGGAATCGAACCCGTACTGGCATTACTGCCAACAGGATTTTAAGTCCTGCGCGTCTACCTATTCCGCCACCCGGGCGGGTGGACTGTTTTTAACAAAAAACGGACTTGAGGGGCTTCCGGATAATTCCGTTTCTCTCAAATCCGTTACCATTTTGAGCGGGAGACGAGGCTCGAACCCGCGACCTCAACCTTGGCAAGGTTGCGCTCTACCAACTGAGCTACTCCCGCATTTTGTTTTCCCGTATCGGTGTTCCGTTTGGGGAGTGCAAATATAGTACTCTTTACATTCAACACAATAGCAGGGCGAAAAAATCTTTAAAATTTTTTCTTGTCTGCCCCCTTGTAGCGGGTGTTTTGAGGGTGTAGTGCACAGATTTTCAGTTAGATTTATGCTGACGGTGATTGTTAAAAAAAGTTTAAATTTTCTTTAAGGATAGGTGCACTTTGCGACGATTAAGGGGTATTTTGGTTAAAAGGCTATTGTAGAATATTGCTTGGTTGGGCTTTTATAAAAAGAAGCCGTATTTTCACACCCACAACTGCTACTAACTATAATGAACCAGCGTATTAAAATCCTGGATGGCTTTAGAGCATTAGCCATCTTACCTGTGGTGCTTTTTCACTTTTTTACCCGCTGGACAACACCCTTTAATGATATCTCGCTGTATCCGTACGGATCTGATTATGATTATTTTATGTTTGGCAAAATGGGGGTGCAGTTTTTCTTTATTATCAGCGGGTTTGTAATTGTGTACACGTTGGATAATACCCAAAACCTTAAGCAATTTTGGATACGTCGTTTTATACGGTTGTACCCAACCATGGTAATTGCCTCGCTGATAACGCTTACGATAATTAATCTTTTTGATTTTTCGGGCTATTTTGCGGCTAACGGTAAGATACAGAATATGCTATCGAGCCTTACGTTCCTTCCTCCGTGGAATTTAGAAACGATTTTCAGGAATAAACTGGAGTTTGAATACATCGACGGGGCGTATTGGTCGCTGTGGTACGAGATTTTGTTCTACATCCTTTGCAGCGTGTTGTACTTTGCCAATACCAAAAGCTTCTTCCGAAATTTTGTGGTAGTATCGTTTCTTATCATTGCCGGCGGTACTTTTTTCGATAATCTTAGCGATGGTAAATTCTTAGGAATGGCTATCAATCCCCAATCGTCGGTAATTAAATTATTGGGTTATCCGTTCAATTTATTCCCGTTGCACAGGCATTTGGTGTTTTTTCAGGCAGGATTTTTCTTTTACCACCTGTTTAAAGCCCGACACGGGGATTATAAAATTGATGACTTCTTTAAAATAGCAATGGGATTAAGCTTTGCGGTATTCTGTTACTATTCATACTATCATTACCTGCATAGTTTTGAAATGATGAATGTTGTGGCCGTAATGCTGATTTTCGCCTTGATGCTGGCTATGTTCCTCACCTTTATTTATTACCCCAAAGCATTGGCCTTTTTTGAAACCAAATGGATGGTAGAGATTGGATTAAGTTCTTACTTTTTATACCTCATCCATCAAAACATAGGCGGGGTGATTTTGAACGATGTTAAAGATATTTCGTTGTTTGCCAACCCAGTGTTACCGCTTGTACTGATGGTGTTTTTTGTGGCGTTTAGTATTTTTTATACCCGTAAGATTGATAAACCCATTTCAAAAACACTGCGCAAAGTGTTTAAGTTGGATGCGCATAAGAAGTAACTTTTTAGTGGTTGGTTGTTAGTGATTAGGGGGTTACAACTGGCCTCTGATAACTGTCCTGCTGACGAAGGAAGCATCTTATCCCGTTTTGTTAACACAGTTGCTATAAGGTTCTTCGCTGCGTTCAGAAAGATAGGGTGGGTGCTGATAGCATCCCGTCATTCCCGCGCAGGCGGGAATCTGTACCTAAGAACTTAAGAATGGCTATAGCCAACCGCACTCCTTCGACAGGCTCAGGATGGGCAACCGCACTTGCCACTGTCCTGCTGACGAAGGAAGAATCTTATCCTGCTTTGTTTACACAGTTGTTATAAGGTTCTTTGCTAAGCTCAGAAGGACAGGGGGGCTTTTTAGAATTTAGTTATTAGAGTTTAGAATTTGGCTAATGCCACCGCACCCTTCGGTAGGTTCAGGGAACTATAGTCTTAACAACTAAAAACTGTAAACTGAAGACTGTACACAGAAAATTCTTACCCGTTGTCTGTGGACAGTTGACTGTTAACTATTTCCCAAAGAGCTACCGCAGTAGCAACCGATACGTTTAGTGAATGCTTAGTACCAAATTGGGGTATTTCTACCAATACGTCACACAAATCTACTGCTTGCTGACTGATGCCATCCACCTCGCTGCCAGCAATCAGGGCTATTTTTGGGTGGTTTTCAATTTCCCACTCGTTCAAAAAAGTGCTTTTTTCGGTTTGCTCCAAACCCGCTACGGTGTAGCCCTCTGCCTTTAGTTCGGTGATGGCATCGGTAACGGTGGCAAAATGTTTCCATTCCACACTCAGTTCAGAACCTAAGGCCGTTTTGTGGATTTCTTTGTGAGGGGGAGTACCCGTAATGCCGCATAAATACACCGCTTGCACTTTAAAAGCATCCGCCGTGCGGAAGATAGAACCCACGTTGTGCATACTGCGCACATCGTCAAGCACCACTATCACCGGAAACTTACCAGTTTTCCTATATTCATCCACACTTAAGCGGTTTAACTCAATATTCTTTAATTTGCGCACCATATCACTTTGTCAACCAAGGAAAAAAATACGTCAGAAACGCCGCTAATGCGGCAATACTCGCAAATTAAAACAAAATATCCCGGAGCGGTAATACTTTTCCGCGTAGGGGATTTTTATGAAACATTTGGCGATGATGCCCTTATTGCGTCAAAAGTACTGGGCATAGTGCTTACTAAACGCCACAACGGCAGTGCCAACGAAACCCATTTGGCGGGCTTTCCGCACCATTCGTTGGATACTTATTTGCCTAAACTGGTGCGTGCAGGCTATCGTGTGGCTATTTGCGACCAATTGGAAGACCCCAAGATGGTGAAAGGGATTGTGAAGCGCGGAGTTACGGAGTTGGTTACGCCGGGAGTTTCATACAACGATAAGATTGTCGACGTAAAACAAAGCAATTACCTCGCTTCGGTGTATTGCGAGAAAGACAGCTACGGGCTGGCTTTTTTGGATATTTCAACGGGTGAGTTCATGGTAGCACAAGGGCAGGCCGATTACGCCGATAAGCTGCTGCAAGGCTTACGCCCTTCGGAAGTGCTGTTTTCTAAAAACTTTAAGAATCATTTCAACCAATTATTCGGCGAGAAGTTTTATACCTACGCTATGGACGATTGGGCGTTTGGCAAAGATCATACACGCGATAAACTGCTGAAACATTTCGGTACGGCATCGTTAAAAGGGTTCGGGGTGGATGATTTTGAACTGGGCATTGTGGCGGCGGGGGCTGCCATACAATACCTTGAAGATACCCACCACAACGATTTAGGGCATATTAATGCCTTATCTCGGTTAGAGGAAGACCGCTATGTGTGGTTAGATAAATTTACCGTTCGCAATCTTGAATTAGTGCGCCCTACTGCCGAAAACGGCAAGGCACTGATTGATATATTGGATACAACGCAAACCCCTATGGGCGCGCGTCTGTTGCGCAAGTGGCTGTTATTGCCCCTAAAAGAAACAGGACCTATCAACAACCGCCATAACATGGTGGGTTATTTTTTTGAAAAGTCCGAAGAGCGCGAAACGTTGTTGAAGCTGCTTTCGCAAGTGGGCGATTTGGAGCGGTTGATATCAAAGGCGGCGTTAAAGCGCATTGGCCCTAAAGAAATGGTGCAGTTGCGTCGTTCGTTAGAGTTGGTAAAACCTGTGAAAGAATTATGCGCCCAAAGCGGTTTGATGGAACTGCAACGCTTGGCCGATTTGCTGAACCCTTGTCAACTGCTGGTTGAGAAGATTAAAAACGAAGTGATTGACGAACCGCCTTCGTTGATAAATAAAGGGGGAGTAGTGGCCGAAGGGGTAGATACCGAGTTGGATGAACTACGCACCATACAATACAGCGGCAAAGATTATTTGGTAAACGTGCAAAAGCGCGAAGCCGAACTCACAGGCATCCCTTCGCTAAAGGTGGCGTTTAATAATGTGTTCGGGTATTATTTAGAGGTAACCAATGCCCACAAGGATAAGGTGCCTGCCGAATGGATACGCAAGCAAACCCTCGTGAACGCTGAACGTTACATTACCGAAGAACTAAAGGTATATGAAGAGAAGATTTTAGGGGCAGAAGAAAAGATATTGGCCATTGAAGCCCGTATTTTTAACGATTTGCTGAATTTTTGCGCCGAGTACATCAGCCCTGTGCAGCAAAACGCTAACGTGCTGGCACAGTTAGATTGTATCATCGGGTTTGCGGTGTTGGCTGCCGAGAATAATTACGTCAGACCCGAAGTAACGGAAGGGTACGAGTTGGACTTAAAAGAACTGCGCCACCCTGTGATTGAAAAACAATTACCGATAGGGGAGGCCTACGTACCCAACGATATTTACTTGGATAATGCCGAACAGCAGGTGATAATCCTCACAGGGCCCAACATGTCGGGTAAATCGGCGTTGTTGCGCCAAACGGCATTGGCGGTGCTGATGGCACAGATGGGTTGTTTTGTCCCTGCCAAAAGTGCTAAAATCGGGTTGATAGATAAGATATTTACAAGGGTAGGGGCTTCGGATAATATTTCGTCGGGAGAATCTACTTTTATGGTTGAGATGCTGGAAACCGCCAGTATTTTGAACAACGTATCCGACCGCAGTCTTATTCTTTTAGATGAGATTGGCAGGGGTACGAGTACCTACGACGGGGTTTCGCTGGCGTGGGCCATTGCTGAGTATTTGAACCAGCAACCGCAAAAACCGAAAACCATTTTTGCCACCCACTACCACGAGTTGAACGAGTTGGAAAAGAAAACCGAAGGGGTGGTGAATTACCACGTTACGGTGAAAGAGGTAGACCAAAATGTGATATTCCTGCGTAAAATTAAAGTGGGCGGCAGCGAAAGCAGTTTTGGTATCCACGTGGCTAAAATGGCGGGAATACCCCAACGGGTTGTGCAACGTGCCGATGAAATTTTAGGCCGTTTGGAGCAAGACCGAGCGATGATTAGCGGGCGGGAAACCTTGAAGAAAATCAAACAGAAAACCTATCAGGTAAATATGTTTCAGGCCGAAAACCCGCACTTGCTGCGCTTGGAGGACGAATTGAACAAAATTGATATTAATGCCCTAACCCCCATTGAGGCGTTGATGAAACTGAAAGAGTTGAAGGAGATGAACAAGGGGTAGCTCTTCGATGTTATTATAAATCAATATTTTGTATAAAAAACAGTTATTTCTATCTGTTTTTTTAATCAGATACTTCTGTACTGTTGTAAGGGAGCAGTTAACGACATTTTTGTGCATCGAAAAGCAGTTGGCTTATTGGTGCGGAAATGATGCCGAAAATCCGTTAAAAAAGTAGGCTCCTATTAATCTATCAAAATATTATGAGTTCAGAACAACAATCAACCCTAGTAGTTCCAAGTTTAGCACTTCCACTTGATATTACTGATTCAAACGGAAAAAACATTGGTCAGGGTGAAGCATTCAAATTATGGGCGTCTATACCTGCAAATGATGAAGTAGGTGTAATTATTGACAACGTATTGCCCGGTGATGAAATTATCATTTATGATGCATCAGGTATCGCTTCTTTTAAAGAAACCAGCATGGCTCTTATTAAAGGGGTTGTAGGTATTGCCAATGCATTGGGTACAACAGCCCTGATGTTTGCTACCGACGGTGCGGCTGCTCCTTTTGTGAGTGCTTGGGACAGTGCATTGGACAATGTGAACAAAGCAATTGGCGATGCTCCTATTAAACACGGTAGGAGAGATGCTTACGGACAAGACCCCGGTACGGGCGATTATGCTAAAGACGAAGGTGGTTTGGTAGTGTGTATGCCCGAAACTAGCGGAGCTATTTATGCTACTGATGATTACCACTTTGCTGATGGTGCAAAAAGCCACGGACGTAAGTATGAGTATTACTCTAAAAAGGCAAAAGCGAACAATGTATTGTTCCCTTGCAATGTAAGTGGTGGTTTAATGTCGGCCACAGCAACAAAAGCAGGGGCTATACACGTGTTGGCTTTTGATGAGAAATTTACCGATAACGCAGGTTCATACACCGTAGGACTTGTGGTTATAAGGGGACAAAGGCCAAGCGGAAAATCTCGCGATGCAGTGTATGCTGAGATTGTGAGTGCTGGCCCATCAGGCGTTTAGTTTCGTATTAATCAAAAATAACGAAGCCCCGAAACACAAATGTTTCGGGGCTTCGTTATTTTAAATACTATTATTTCTTAATTCATCAACTTCTTTAATATCTCTTGCGCAGCTTTGGGTATTACCGTACCGGGGCCAAAAACGGTAGCTACTCAGTGCAGTATAAAAAGGGAAAGAAGTAAAATAAAATAATACAATATCTGTAATTTGCTACAAAACAAAACTATTAGTAAGGACAAGCATTGTAATATGGAACCATCACAATTAAAAAAATATATTCAGTTTAGGAAACTTTGCATTAAAAATTCTGAGGATGCGTTAAGAGCTGCGGAACTATTACATGGGCAAAATGTCAATCACATATTATTTCATTTGTGTGTCCTTGCTCTTGAGGAACTCGGAAAAATTTTTGTTGGTTGGTATCAATTAAATGCAAAAGAAAAATGGGATAAAGAGAAACTTAATATACCTATTGATGATCACGTTAAAAAATTGTTTTGGGCTATTTGGGGCCCCTCGTTTACAAGAGAAAAAATCACAAAGGTTCAAATAGAAGATATTAATAAACTGGCTACTGAGCTTCATTCTAAAAGACTTTACGCATTATATACAGACTTGGATGACTCAATCCCTTCCTCAGCGAAAATATCAGATTCTGAGGCTATGAACTATTTGGGTCGAGTAAAAGCTAGACTCGAATTGATAAAACATGAAGGTGAAATTATTGAGGAATTAGAAGACTCTGTGAAAAAAAATATGGAATGGTTTATAGCTGCCACTAACGATGAGGAATATCGTAAGTTTATTTTTGGCGATACTTCACAAGCAAAATTGGCTGAACTTGGTGATGTAAAATCTTGGGTGCAATGGTTACAAGAATACTTCAATAAAGAAGAGCAACATAATATAACTACCTTAAAGACAGAGTTAGAAAAAGGCAAGAAATTAACTCATGAACTCGATGGAATGCCAAAATGGAAAATTAAGTTCACCATTTTTACCCCATCGCATTCAATACGTTCACAGAATTTTAGGACTTTTAATGAAAAGAATAATTTTATTAAATTTAATAGAGGTGGAGATAACCATACTCTAATCATAGAAGTTATTATTTCCAACCAAACCCCAATTCAAGGAATATGGCAACATGGATGGACAGTATGTAAGGTTTTAGTGGCCTCTCTAAATGTTGGTACAAATGGTATATTTTATTGGAACATACCCGTTGATAGTAAGAAATATTTTGATAAAATTTTTGATTTAGAGAATAAAAAGGAGTTGAAAGGCGAGTTAATCGTTAATGAAAATTTTAATTGGCAAGAAAAAAAACTGGTCTTAGGAGAAGATGGATTGTTTTTAACTTTTTTAGTATTTAGATATTTTTCTAGTGTCTTGGGCTCAAAAGAATTTGAACCTGTTGATGATTATGCAACTGGCTTGTCAATGTTTGCTAAAAGTGATATTCATTTACGATTTGAACATCAGGCCTTTTTTCAATTTTTTATGGCTTTCGAAAAAGCACTTATGATAAACGAAAAGATTGATATGGGAGAATCTCTTGTAAAAGAGGCATATAAACAAATCTATAAATATGAAATAGATGAAAGTGAGTTTAAGAAAGTGTTTTCTATTGGAGAGCAGATGAAAGCAGGTGTAGCTCATTTGCAAGTAACCGAAGTAAATGTTATTGAAATGAAACAATACGTGGGATTATATTTTGTCACTCTTGCAACTCGGAAATTTGGTTCAGAAAGTAATTGAAAATAAAACGTTCGTTAAAACAAACCTCTTTATTTTAAAATACAAAGGAGATGATTTCTTGATTTTTGGTATGTTGTCTTTAAATAATACTTAATTATCCATCAACTTCTTCAATATCTCTTGCGCGGCTTTGGGTATTACCGTACCGGGGCCAAAAACGGCGGCTACTCCGGCATTGTATAAGAAATCGTAATCTTGTTGGGGGATAACACCGCCTGCAATTACCATAATATCCTCGCGTCCGTGTTTTTTCAGTTCTTCAATCACTTGCGGTACAAGGGTTTTGTGTCCCGCGGCCAATGATGAAACGCCCAAAATGTGCACGTCGTTTTCTATGGCTTGTTTGGCAGCTTCGGCAGGGGTTTGGAATAATGGGCCAATGTCCACATCAAAACCAATATCTGCAAAGCTGGTGGCTATCACCTTCGCACCGCGGTCGTGGCCGTCTTGCCCCATTTTGGCAATCATAATACGGGGACGGCGACCTTCTTGTGCGGCAAACTCATCGGCCATTTGGCGGGCTTTTACAAAGTCTTCGTTCATTTTTATTTCCGACGAATATACCCCCGAAATTGATTTTATAGTGGCTTGGTATCGGCCAAAGGCCTTTTCCATCGCCATCGATATTTCGCCCAATGTAGCGCGTACACGGGCGGCATTTACTGCCAATTCCAGCAAATTACCCGTTCCTGTTTTTGAGGCAGTGGTAATGGCTTCTAACGCAGCGGCCACCTCGTCGTTATTGCGTTCGGCTTTTAGTTTTGCCAAACGCTCCAACTGGTTTTGACGTACTTTTACGTTGTCAACATCCAATATGTCAATGGGTTGTTCATCCTCGGCAAGGTATTGGTTCACTCCCACAATCACATCTTTACCGCTATCAATGCGGGCTTGCTTGCGGGCTGCGGCTTCTTCAATCCTCATTTTGGGCAAACCGGTTTCAATGGCTTTTGCCATACCGCCCAGTTGCTCCACTTCGTCCATCAATACGCTGGCACGTTGTATTAATTGGTCGGTAAGATATTCTACATAATAACTACCGCCCCAAGGGTCAACCACGTTAGTAATTCCGGTTTCCTGCTGGATATAAATTTGTGTATTACGGGCAATACGTGCTGAAAAGTCAGTAGGTAGGGCTATTGCTTCGTCCAATGCGTTGGTGTGCAACGATTGAGTACCGCCCAAAGCTGCCGCCATTGCTTCAACAGCAGTGCGTGCTACATTGTTAAACGGGTCTTGCTCGGTTAAGCTCCAGCCGCTGGTTTGGCAGTGGGTGCGCAATGCCATCGACTTATCGTTTTTGGGGTTGAATTGCTTTACAATTTTCGACCACAATACACGGCCTGCACGCATTTTGGCAATCTCCATAAAATGGTTCATACCAATCGCCCAGAAGAACGATAAACGTGGAGCAAAATCATCAATGTTTAGCCCTGCTTTCAATCCCGTGCGGATGTATTCCAACCCGTCGGATAGGGTATAAGCCAGTTCCAAATCGGCGGTAGCACCTGCTTCTTGCATGTGGTAGCCGCTGATAGAAATGGAGTTGAATTTGGGCATATTTTGCGAGGTGAACGCAAAAATATCCCCGATAATGCGCATAGAATGCTCGGGAGGGTAGATATAGGTGTTACGCACCATAAACTCTTTCAGGATGTCGTTTTGTATCGTTCCTGAAAGTTTATCCATGCTTACTCCTTGTTCTTCGGCAGCAACAATGTAAAAAGCCATGATGGGCAATACAGCACCGTTCATGGTCATTGATACCGACATCTCGTCCAACGGAATTTGGTCAAACAGTATTTTCATGTCCAAAATACTGTCGATAGCCACACCCGCCTTGCCCACATCACCCACCACACGTTCGTGGTCGCTATCATAACCGCGGTGAGTAGCCAAGTCAAACGCTACCGAAAGCCCTTTTTGCCCGGCGGCCAAGTTGCGGCGGTAAAAGGCATTCGATTCCTCAGCCGTGCTAAAACCTGCATACTGACGGATGGTCCAAGGGCGTTGCAAATACATACTGCCGTAGGGTCCGCGTAAAAACGGGGCAATACCTGAATGGTAACCCAACGTTGGCAATCCTTTTACATCATCCGCCCCGAAAACTGTCTTCACGTCAATTGCTTCGGGGGTATGCCAAGGTTCTGCATTTGCCGTTTCAGCTTTCATACTGAACGCAGTAGAAGTATAAGGTATGTTGCTAAAATCTTTTCTCATTTAATCACTGCTTTTGGCGGTTGCTGTTTCACACCTCCCTCAATCCCTACTTTTCCAGCCCGCCCTTCGACAAGCTCAGGGTGACAGTGCGCAGTAGGGAGGTCGAGCTGCTATCGTCATTGCGAGGAAGCCGTCTTCGGCTGACGAAGCAATCCGTTTCCTGTTGATACAGATTGCTTCGGAAGACCTCGCAATGACGCGGAGGCATTATAATTCTTCATTTATCCGTTGCTGCTCAGCCTTTTCAGCAAAGCGGCGCAAGGGGAAGAGTTTGTTATTTATCAGTTGCACGGGTTCAATGTCTGCTTTCATACGCTGGCTGTTGTCAGCGTATTTATTCACCCCTAAAATTACTTTTTTCCCTTCATCCACATTTTGCTGTTCACCCAAAAAACGGTCAAATATCATTGTTGGAAAAAGATTCGTTGTAATTCCTTTTATCCATCCCCCCATCGCCTCGAAGCGTTTAAACAACTGCCAGCTTTTAGCCGCAATTTCTTCGGTAAGGGTTTCAATGTAAAAGCTGCCTGCTGCTGCATCCTGCACTTTATCCATGTAGCTTTCGTATTTCAACACCAACTGCACATTGCGGGCAATGCGAGCCGAAAAATCGTTGGGCTGTTTAAACAATACATCGTAGGGGTGTACATACATCACATCACAGCCGCCAATTACAGCCGCCATGGTTTCGGTAGTAGCCCTTAAAATATTGTTGTTGTAATCGTAAATGGTTTTGTTGTTCAG
This sequence comes from bacterium, assembly GCA_008933615.1. NCBI lineage: Bacteria > bacterium. Next base: position 65,307 of record WBUR01000017.1, read on the forward strand.
TGCGGTTTCGCAAGTGATGACTGCTTGTTCATTTATGCCGTATTGTTTTGCTAACAAGGCATATACTTTGCGAAATGCGCGAAGCTTGGCTATCTCAAAAAAGTAGTTGCTACCCACAGCAAAGTTTACTGTTAATTGCTTTACCCCTAAGTTTAAATACTCATTAGCGTGTGCCAGCGCAAAGGCCAGTTGGGAGGCTGTTTCAGCACCTGCGTTATGGTAAACTGATGCATCAACAATGTAATGCTGACTTGCAGGAGAAATTGTTTGTGATACCTTCTCCAATTCACCCTTTTCAGCCAATTCCATCAAGGCATCTGTAAATACATTGTTTTGGGTGGGAATAAAACCTTTTGCCCAAATAGCAGTATTTGCAGGTAAAGGAGATAATTGAGCGATATGCGCCTCGTTGGTAACAATAAAAACCACTTTATCGGTGCCTTTTAGCAAGGCCTTTTGGGCATTGGCAAGCGCATCGGTGGGGTTTTGTACCGTAATGTATTCTGTTATTTTCCAGCCTTGCAGGGGTTTTGTAAGCGGTGAAAACTCTTTTGAGGCAAGGTCTTCAAGGGTGTAGTAAGGCTGCGAGGTAATCCCCTCGGGTGATGTTTTAAAAAGTTGGGCAAAGGCATCTTCGCCCTTTACTTCTTTTATCACCTGTGCTTTCCAAGTTTCGTAGCTTAGTGCCCCGAAATCGGAATACACATCATTTTGTTGGCTTTGGGCCATAATTAAATATCAAAAATCAGTTTAAATTCTTTCTTTAAAAAGTCGATAGCCATATCGGTTGGAACCTCTTCGCGGCGTATCATCTCTTCAAGTATTGCTTTGCTCAAATCAAGACTGGTAGCAGTTTTATCAAGGGTAGCATAGCTGTTGTTTATCAATTCAATCACACGCTCTTTTACCAGTTTAATAAGTTTCCACGATTGAGGCGAAACATACAGTTGTTGGGCAAGGTTGTGTCCAAACTCTTCGTTTACGGTGGCAATAAGCGTGGCTTTAAAAGCCGCCGCAGGAATATTGGGTTGGTTTAAACGCAACAACATATTGCTGGGGTTGATACGGTCGAGGTAGATGGTAAGCCTTTCATACGCTTGTATTTTTATAGGCACCATGCTGCTGCGGTTTTGTTGGCGAAACTCAAGCATTTTTTGCTCGTAATAATTATCGAGCATTTTTTTGAGGGTGAAATAGCCTACCAAAAACACTACTACGGCGGGCAACACGTACTTTAAAACATCAAGAAACAGGGCTAATGAATCCATATTGAGTTTAATATTGGCTGTAAAAATAAGAAGTTAGGTTGTAAGTTGAACGATTAGGCCGCGGGAAAATTGTAAACGGCCTGTATTTGCATTTAAAATGAGCGCTTTGATAACCAAAAAAGCAGGGGTTTACCCTGCTTTTCGGTGTATTTTATTTTTACAATTAGCGGGCAGTACCCAACTCAGCAAAAAAATCAATAATCTTTTCGGCCAGTTCGCTGCCTATTTTCTCTTGAGCTTCGGCAGTTGATGCTCCTACGTGCGCGCTTACCGATACTTTTGGATGCTTTAGCAAGGTATCATCAACGGGAGGTTCTTTTTCAAACACATCCAAACCTGCAAAAGCAATTTTACCGCTGTTCAGCGCTTCGATAAGGGCTTTCTCGCTTACAGCACCGCCACGGGCACAGTTTACAATACCTGCACCTTTTTTCATAATAGCGATTTCAGGTTCGCCAATCACGGGTTTATCGCCTTCGTTAAAAGGTACGTGTAGCGTAACGAAATCAGATTTGCGAAGCAACTCATCTTTGCTAACGGTTTTCACAGGTATTTTAATGCGTTGGCTGCCTGCGGTTTCGCCCAAGTAAATGGTTAAATCCACTTGCTCCACGTAAGGGTCAAAAGCAAGCACATTCATGCCCAAACCAAACGCTATTTTAGCCGTTTCTTGTCCAATACGGCCAAAACCAATCACACCGAGTGTTTTGCCACGAAGTTCAAAACCTTCTGAGCTGATTTTTTTAATGTCGTTAAACTTCTCTTTGCCTTCAACGGGCATCACACGGTTACTGTATGCCAAGTTGCGGCACATAGCAAACAAGTGGGCAAATGCCATCTCGGCTACAGATACTGATGATGCAGCTGGAGTGTTTATTACGCGCATACCTTTTGCACGGGCGTATTCAACATCAATATTATCCATACCAACACCGCCGCGTCCAATCAATTTAATATTTGGGCAGGCATCAATAATGTCTTTACGTATTTTGGTCGCACTGCGTACGGTTACTGCATCGTAGCCTTTTAGTGCTTCAACCAGTTGGTCTTGAGCTACCTTTTCGGTTACCACAGTAAAGCCGGCTTCTTCCAGCATTTTCTTTCCAATGGGGTCAATTCCGTCGTTGGCAAGTAGTTTAGGCATGGGTATCGGATTCTGTTTTAAGTGTTATGTTTTATGTTTACTGTTACTGGAGGTTAACCAACCGCTTAGGCTGATTTACCGCTTTTCATTTGTTCAAACTGTTGCATGGCAGCTACCAAGGCTTTCACGCTATCCAACTCAAGTGCGTTGTATAGTGAAGCACGGAAACCACCCACACTGCGGTGACCTTTTAGGCCGCTAAGTTTGTTTTGTTTGCACAGTGCCATAAATTCATCTTCAAGGCTACTGTCTTTCAATACAAACGTAACGTTCATTTTACTGCGGTCTTCAACGGCGCAAGTACCTTCAAACAATGGGTTACGGTCAATTTCGTTGTATAGGGTTTCGGCCTTTTCGGTATTGCGTTTTTCCATAGCTGCTACACCGCCCATTTCTTTTACCCACTTCATCGTTTGCAATGAAACATAAATAGGGAATACAGGAGGGGTATTGAACATTGAACCCTCTTTAATGTGGGTTTTGTAGTTTAGCATAGTGGGTATTTTACGGGTTACTTTACCCAAAATATCTTCACGCACAATTACAAGGGTAACACCTGCAGGGCCCATGTTCTTTTGAGCACCGGCATATATCATGGCAAATTTGCTTACATCAACCGGACGGCTGAATATATCGCTCGACATATCGCAAACCACATCTATAGGCGACTCTGGAAATGCGTGCATTTGTGTGCCGTAGATGGTATTGTTTGAGGTGATGTGCAAGTATTTTGCATCCGTAGGGATATTATATCCTTTGGGGATGTACGAGAAGTTTTTCTCTTCTGATGAAGCAATTACGTTTACGTTACCGAATAGTTGGGCTTCTTTGATGGCTTTGCTTGCCCATACACCTGTATTTACGTAGGCAGCAGTTTCGTTCTCATCAAGCAGGTTGTAAGGTATCATGCTAAATTGCAAGCTGGCACCGCCACCCAAAAATATGATAGCATAACCATCGGGTACATTGAACAGTTCTTTTACAATAGCGCGAGATTCTTCCATTACAGCCTCAAATTCTTTTCCGCGGTGAGATACTTCTAATAAAGAAAGACCTGTACCGGCAAAATTTTTAAGTGCTTCAATTGAGGCATCTATGGCCGACTGGGGCAGTATTGCTGGACCCGCGCTGAAATTGTGTACTTTGCTCATGTGTTTGGTTTAGAATTTGCAGCAAATTTAGAGCATTTATATTACTTAAAAGAACTGCGGGTGCTTAATTTTGAAAACTATGAAGTGGATAACTAAACTATGTGTATGCGGCCTTATACTATGTGCAACGGTAAATCAAGTAACCGCACAGAGAAAAAGCGGATTCGACTGGAGCAAAGTGGTATATGGTGGCAGCATAATGCCTGTGTTTTCTAATATGGGAACAAACATTTCGGCCAACCCTTTTATCGGGTACAAAGTAACTGATAGGTTGGTGCCCGGTATTTCGGTATCGTACCAGTACACCCGTTTGCGCAACTGGCCGTTTGTGGGGTCTACATCTACTTATAATGTGTTTGGTATAGGGCCGTTTGTTAGGTATTCTATCCAAAACGGATTTTTTGCCCATGCTGAGTATGAATTTTTAAGGGGCAGGTTTGAAACAACTCCTTTCCCCGAATACAGGCACACCGAAGAAAACTTATTAATTGGCGGCGGCTACAGCAATGTGATACCTGGCACCCGCAGCGGTTTTTATGCGCAGGTGTTATACGTGGCCACTTGGCGTGGTGCGGCAGGTAACTCTATCTACTCATCGCCGCTTATTTACCGTGTAGGTTTCAGTATTTTTTAAAAAGCTGTTACTTTGTAATGATTTATAGCACCGCGATGGTTTTGCGGTGAATTTTAGACAGTAAAGATTTTGGAGAAAGAATTGAGTATAGTAAACCGCAAAGCGCGGCACGAGTATTTTATTGACGAATCGTTTGCGGCAGGGATGGTGCTTACAGGCTCTGAGGTGAAAAGTATACGGTTAGGGAATGTGAACATGAGCGAGGCCTACTGCTCGTTGTTTGATGGGGAGATGTGGCTGAAAAACATGCACATTTCAGAGTTTAAACAAGGCGGGTTGCATTATAACCATGCACCTTTGCGAGACCGCAAACTGTTGCTAAACAAAAAGGAGCTTAAGAAGATAAAATCTAAAATGGAGGAGGGTAATTATACCATCGTCCCACTTAAAATATTTACATCAGCCACCGGTTTTTGCAAAATGGAAATTGGTCTTGCCCGCGGTAAGAAAATGTACGACAAACGCGAGGACATGAAAAAACGCGATGTTGAGCGTGAAATTCGTCGATATGTCGATTGATACAATCAAACTTTTTTCAAACAGGTTTCGTCTATAATATAGTAAACCTAACCTTATGAAAAAACTATACTATCTAATCGTTTTCTCATCGTTTATCTCGCTTTCATCAATAGCACAAAACAAAATATTCCCCGACACATTTGCTATTTGGCGTGAATACGGTGAAAGTATGGAAGACCCTGGAAACCAATCCATCAAAGAGTATTCTTACTTAATGCAGGGAGATACCCAAATAGGTAATCATACCTATAAAGTGGTGTATAATACGTTAAGAATTGAAAAGAGCTTTAAAAATGGCAATGTTAATGGCCCTTATGATTATAATATCCACACCAACTACGGATATTCAAACAGGGTAGGGGGCGTAAGAAAAGTTGATGAGAAACTTATTTACCTGCCTTTTAAAATTAACACTGCTGAAGTTATTGCCTATGATTATTCATTACAAAGCGGCGATACTGTTATTAACGCTTTCAACATGAGTGTTAAGGTTCGTAAAGACTCTTTAATAAAGGGTAAACGGGTTTTTTACATTGAAAAACTGACCACCCGCAACTCTGCTGATAATTTTATTGTAGAGGGAATGGGTTATAACCGTTCAATATTACCCTCTGCTAACGATCTCCTATCTATGGAGACGGTGTATGTTAAGTTTTTTTGCGGCGATGGAGTTCTTTTTATTGGCGACCCTGTTAGCGGAGGCTTCTCATCAACATCTTCAAGCCTTTGCAAAGATGAATTATCGGCGTTTCTATCGGTTCCTCCAACCAATACAATACCTGTGAATGTTTATCCTAACCCCGTATCGGATGGGTTAACTATTAACGGGTGTGTACCCAACACACAGGTAATGATTACTGATATTTCAGGCAGAAAGGTGAAAGAAATAATAGCTGATAATGCTTGGACAAACATAGAAGTTGCAGCTCTACCCAGCGGAGTATATTTCCTTAGTGTAACATCAGAAGCAGGCATATTTACCCAAAAAATTGTGAAGCAGTAAACCGTGCTTACCTGTTCCAGCCGTCTTCGCCTACCAACGGAACAAAAGCAAAGTTTTTAAACGTTTCGGTTTTTAAATCACCGCCCGTTTTTGTTATTCTCACCATTTTTTGAGTATTGGCATCGCCCACAGGTATCACCAGCATCCCGCCTTCTTTAAGTTGCGATGTAAGTGCTTGCGGCACAGCAGGTGCGCCTGCCGTTACTATAATACGGTCGTAGGGGGCATATTCGGGTAATCCCAATGTCCCGTCACCGTAATAAAAATGAATGTGTTGGTAGCCCATTTCCGTAAGCTGGGTTTTGGCCTTCTCGTACAAACCCTTCATACGTTCAATGGTAAAAACCTGTGCGCCCATTTCGGCCAGCACAGCAGCTTGGTAGCCGCTACCTGTCCCAATTTCTAACACCTTCATTCCTTTACGCACGTGCAACAACTCGCTTTGGTAGGCCACCGTATAGGGTTGCGATATGGTTTGACCGTCTTCTATCGGAAACGCCTTATCCTCGTAAGCAAACTCTTCAAACTCTTTACTGAAAAAATAGTGGCGCGGCACGTGTAGCAAGGCTTGCAGCACCATATCATCCTTTATTCCGTTTGCCATTAGCAACTCTACCAGCCGTTTGCGCTGCCCTTTATGTTTATAGGTGTCCTTTACCACAATAGTTTATTAACAAAAGTTGAAAATAAATAAAACCCCGCACGGGTATTATCTATCATTTTTGCAAAGTAAACCATTAAGTATGATAAAAATTGGGGTGATAGGCGCAGGCCACTTAGGAAAAATCCACATTCGTTTGTTAAAAGAAATACCTGAGTTTGAACTGGTGGGGTTTGTGGATATGGACGATGATAATGCTGCCAAAGTGATGGCAGACTATGGTATTAAAAGGTTTGCTACGTTTGACGAAATGCTTGCCGAAGTAGAGGCGGTGGATATTGTAACACCTACCTTTAACCACTTTGAAAGTGCTACCAGAGCCATGAAAATGGGTCGCCACGTGTTTATTGAAAAACCGTTGGCCAATAATATGCAAGAGGCTAAAGACCTTGTAACCCTTTCGCGTGAGGCAGGGGTGAAGGTACAAGTGGGGCACGTAGAGCGTTTTAACCCTGCTTTTTTAGCTGCCCAGCAATACGACATTAAGCCCATGTTTATTGAAACACACCGTTTGGCGGAATTTAACCCCCGCGGTACGGATGTGAGCGTGGTGCTTGATTTGATGATACATGATATTGATATTACCCTGAGTGTGGTAAAATCAAACGTTAAAAAAATCAGTGCCAGCGGAGTAGCTGTGGTGAGCGATACCCCCGATATTGCCAATGCACGCATAGAGTTTGATAACGGATGTGTGGCCAACCTTACCGCCAGTCGTATATCGCTTAAAAATATGCGCAAAACCCGTCTTTTCCAGCGCGACGCCTACATTACCGTTGATTTCTTAGCCAAAAAGATGGAAGTATTCAGGCTGGAAGAAGCAGTAGGGCAGGAAAATCCTTTCTCAGTGGTGTTAGATTTGGGCAAAGACAAAGGCAAAAAAATCATTCACTTTGAATCGCCCGAGGTAGAACCCGTCAACTCAATCAAACGCGAGTTGGAATTATTTAACAAAGCCATAGCCAACAACACCATTACCGAAGTGCCTATTGAAGACGGTTTCAAGGCCATGCAGGTAGCGTATGAGATTATTGAAAAAATAAATATGATGCGTGTTTGATACACAACGCCCCTTTTTTCGTTGTCTAAATCAAATAATCATATTTTTGTGGCTCATGCGTAAAACCGTATTTCTTGTCGTAACCCTTTTAGGGGTTCTTTTCCTTAACTCTTGCAAAAGAGATATCGAAGTACCCGCATACCTGTATATCACATCGCCCCAGTTTGTTACAAAAAGCGGCGAAGGCACCGCTTTGCAGGTAATTACCCACGTTGGTATCTATATAAACGATAACCTGCAAGGCATTTATCAGATACCGGGTACTATACCGGTGCTTAGCAAAGGCAATAATATGCGTGTAGAGATACGCCCTTTTATCAGGCGATTGGCGCGCGACGGGTATGTTAACTACACCATGGCATCCAGTTTTATCGACTCAACAGTATCGTTGTTAGAAGGTAAAACCGATACCGTTCGTCCTGTTTTTGGCTACCAAAGCAATGTTGAGTTTGAGTGGTTGGATGATTTTAACAACGGTACCAAAACATTTGTGATAGATACTTCGCAAAGTTCTATCGATACAATATATGTCACCAAAAACCAAGGAGTTGGTGTAGATACTACTCAATATGCTTTTATTGATATGGGCACTGCCGCCGATCCGTTTTTTAGGATAGAAACCCAAGATGCTTACCAACTGCCTTTTGACGGACGTGATGTGTTTATTGAGTTTCATTATAAATCAAACGTACCGTTTACGTTGGGCTTAACCGAAGTGTATAATGGCTCAGAAATTGATTTACCCTCAGTATCACCCTACGAAACCTCAGGCGAATGGCGCAAAGGCTATGTATATTTGAACGATGAATTGATAAACGCCCCAACATCGGCCAAGTACAGGGTGTTTATACGCACAGCTAACGGCGATGAAAGCATACACGCCAAGCTATATTTTGATAATTTTAAACTGATGTACCGTGAATAAAGCCTTATTGCGCTTTAAGTATATACTTTGGGACTTTTTGGCTTCGGCCGGAACGTGGGTATTGTTTTTTGCCTACCGAAAAAAATTCATCGAATCGCCAAAATTCGGATATAATATTCCGTTTGAGATAAACGACGACACCCTATATCGCGGTCTATTGATTATACCACTGTATTGGATAGTGATGTACACCATCACCGGAAACTACAGAGAAGTAATTATCCGCTCGCGTTTACGGGATATAGTATATGCGTTTAACACCAGCTTTTTAGGTGTTTTGATACTGTTTTTCTTTTTGCTGCTGGACGATTACGTAAAAGAATATACTGATTACTATAAAACCTTTTTAGTATTGTTTGGCTTGCAGTTTTTTTTAACCACTATACCGCGGTACATACTTACCACGCAAACCAAGCGTAAAATACAAAACCGTATTATTGGTTTTAATACCCTTGTGATTGGCAGCAACCGCCGTGCCCTTGATTTGTATAACGAATTGGAAGGCCGCAAAAAATCGGAAGGATTTATTTTTAAAGGGTTTGTAAAGACTGAAAAGGACGGCGAGGATATGCTGGGCGGTCATTTAGCACAGTTGGGCGGTGTAAGCGATATCAAACGCATTATCAGCGAGCAAGCCATAGCCGAAGTAATTATAGCCATTGAAACATCAGAACACCATTTGCTTGAAAATATAATGAACGAGTTGGAAGGCGAGCGGGTGAATATTAAAATAATTCCTGATATGTACGATATCATATCAGGAACGGTGCGGGTAAACCACATTCTTGGCCCGCCGCTTATCGAAATAAAAACCGAAATAATGCCTGCATGGCAGCAGGTAGTGAAACGGGTGATTGACGTAGTATTTTCGTTAGTGGTAATGATATTGGGTTTTCCCGTGTTTTTTACCATCGGCGTTATGGTAAAACTATCGTCAAAAGGGCCTGTGTTTTATATGCAAGAGCGCATAGGCTGGCACGGTAAACCGTTTAGGATAATTAAATTCAGAAGTATGCGGGTTGATGCTGAACAAAACGGCCCGCAGCTTGCCAAAGAAAACGATGAACGCGTTACCCGTACGGGGTTGTTTTTACGCAAAACCCGCTTGGATGAATTGCCCCAGTTTTTCAACGTATTAGTGGGTGATATGAGTTTGGTAGGGCCGCGTCCCGAGCGTCAGTATTTTATAGATAAGATTGTGCAAATAGCCCCTCAATACCGCCACCTACACAAAGTGCGTCCCGGTATTACCAGTTGGGGACAGGTGAAATACGGCTATGCCGAGAACGTGGAGCAAATGGTTGAACGTCTTAAATTTGACCTGCTATACATCGAAAACATCAGTCTTGCCGTTGACTTAAAAATCCTTATTTACACTGTGCTTATCATGGTGCAGGGTAGGGGGAAATAATTTCTGATTTTTGACTTGTTGATTTACTGTTCTGTTAGTCATGCTGAACTCGTTTCAGCATCGCACAAATAATCATCGTGAATAGCAATAGCCACCGCACCCTTCGACAGGCTCTATCCTTCGACAGGCTCAGGATGGGCGACCGCACTTGCGCCCATCTATCGTCATTGCGAAAAACCGCTTTTGGGTTTTGAAGCAATCCGTTTGAACACCTCCCTTAATCCCTCCTTACCAGCCCACAAGCCCACCAAGGAGGGAAACCGCCGCACTTGCCTGCCACCGCACTCCTTCGGCAAGCTCAGGATGGGCAACCGCACTTGCGCTCGTCTATCGTCATTGCGAAAAACCGCTTTTGGGTTTTGAAGCAATCCGTTTGAATACCACCCTTAGTCCCTCCTTACCAACCCGCAAGCCAACCAAGGAGGGAAACCGCCGCACTTGCCCGTCGTGCGTAAAGTCCCCTTTAGGGGATTTAGGGGGTGGCAGGGATTGCTTCGGGAGACCTCGCAATGACGGGGAAACTACTGTCCTGCTGACGAAGGAAGCATCTTACCCCGTTTTGTGAACACAGTTGCTATAAGGTTCTTCGCTATCGCTCAGAAGGACAGGTAAAAAAGTCTTAATAGGAAAATAATATGTTAATATAATTTGAATGAGATTTATTGATGTTAGTACTAACATACTAACATCATTAATATGTTAGTATTTATTACGCTTGTACCTCGTAATAGTCTACTACAAAAATGTAGCGTGTACTACAAAAATGTAGTTGGCTATTATATATTTTATATATTTGTAGTATAACAAAAACGCCCCACACATTTGCGAGATGTGCAGGGCTGTAAGATTAAATTAAGGTTAATCTAGTAACAACCTTAACTTCAACAGAAAATTTAAAACTAAAGGGTGAACACTGACTAGAACTTCTACGGTGCTTTGCCCTTTCTTTATTTGAATAAAGAACATAAGACAAATTTAAATGTATTTACCTAACAGTTATAGTTTATACATTTCCACAGCATTTTCAGTTATCAACAGCTTAATTCATTTGAATTTGTATTTTAGTGTATCGGGTTACCGAAATTGTGTGCAATCATGTTTTTTATAATATAATTTGTAATAATTAGTAACAGACACTAATTGATAAGTTTTTGGTTTATTGGTGTTGATAAGTTTGTTTTAGACTACTAATATACTAACGCTTTTAATTGTTACTATAGTTAGTAATGTTAGTATTATGCCTATCGAGAACTCTTTTTACACGCATTTGGTTGGTTTCTAGCCTCTTTGCTATTTCATAATTACTAATTGTGGGCTCTTCGTTTTTCAATGTTATTATAGCCTCATTCAATTCTTCATTGCTCATTTCCCCGTCTTGCCTCAAATGCTCCCTTTCTACACCATACTCTATAAACTCAAAGCCGAGGAAGTTGTGGGGTTGGGTGATGCGGCACAGTTTTATGTTGCGGTCGTTATAAATAATTTCGGTGGCACGGGCTTTTAGTTGCAGCAGGTAGCGCAGGGTTTTGTCTTGGTAGCTTTGACCAATGGCAAACAAACTGTCTATAAAGTTGGCGAGGTGCTTACTGCCTGCCAAATCGTTCACCGTTAAGGGGTTGGCAAGGCTGCGTTTGGGGGTGTGGGCTACTACCAGTATGCTAAGGTTGTGCTTTATTTTCAGTTCTTTAAGGCTTTTCATCAGCGGCAGGGCTTCTTTGGCGGTTTCGGTGGCTTGGGTTTTCAGGTAGGTAAGGTTGTCAATAATCAGCACTTTGGCGTTGTGGGTGGCTATGGCACGCTCAATGCTGCTGAACAGGGCGGTTTCAAAACGTTCAAAATCGGTGCAGTTGGGGTTTATCTCTATCCGCAGGAAATTATCGTCAAAGGCATAGTGGTGGCGGTAGTTAATGCTGTAGCGTTTCTCAAACTGCTTGTCGCTCATTTCAAAATCAAAATAGAGTACTTTTTGCTTGGGTGCATCGAGTTTAAAGCCTTCGATGGGTACTCCGCGACTGATGGAATCGGCTATCTGCACGGCTAATATGCTTTTGCCGAGGTTGGTATCGGCAAACAGGATGCACAACTCGCCCTGATGCCAAAACTCGCTAAAGAGCATCCGAGGGATGGGTCGGCGGGCGGCTTCTTCCATCCATTGGTTGGCGGGGCGCACTATCAGTAGGTCTTGGGGTTGTTGGCGTTTTATGCCGGTAATGGGCTTGGGGGTTATGGGGGTAAATTCTTTCATTGTTTATTTAGGATTTTGTTGTTGGTTGTTGGTTGTTGGTATTTGTGTGCTAACAGCCAAAAGCTAACAGCTGATAACTGATAGCCAACAGCTAAAGGCCAAAAGCTAACCACTAATCACCAACCACAAAACGGGTTGTATTCTATCAAAGCAAAATTGTTTCCGTGGGGTTGGGTGCGCAGGTGTATGTAGTAGCCGCTAATGTTTGGGTCAGTTTGTTGCAGGCGTTTCATTAGGGTTTCAAGGGCTGTCCA
>WBUR01000018.1 GCA_008933615.1 bacterium
GGTTATAGTGATGGTCCAAGTCGTTTCCAACATATCTTCTGGAAACGTCGGTGGAAGCGGGTCGAGAGGGAAGGAATTTACAACCGAGGCATAGGCCGGAGTAACAAACGATTTATCGCAATCATAATCGACCACGTGCGATTCAAGCAGTTGTCCCTGCCGGTTCATTTTGACATGGATACGCATACTGCCCAGCTTTGCAAATGGACTGAAAAAGATCTTCGATGTAATAGCATACCATTTGTTTACCATCTTATTCTTCCACTTCAGCATGTACGGGGCAAATTCCCATTTATACGAACTCAATTCATATAAAAACCCCTGGGATGGGACTTCCGCCTCCCCGGTGATTTGTTCTTTAACGGATTTGCCGTCCGATTTTTTTAAAAATGGAAATACGGGTTGTACAACCTGATTATTCTGAAATCGATCATCTTCAGTTTTTTCAGTCTTTGAATCCTCGCCCATGTCGTCTTTTGTCGCTGACTCTTTGTTCTCAACCACGGCTACGTTTTTTGAATTTTTTAAATGGTCGGGAATATCCAATAACTCGTTTTTAGAGTCGCGATCGGATAGGATTTTTGCATCTTCCGGTTTGATCTCATTAGCTTTGGGGTTTTCCAGAAGCTCTCTTGCCTTTTCAATTTCCTTGTCCTCCATCAAATTCAGAATCACCATCTTTTCGTCGTTAGACAATGGTTTGATCGGAGCTACCTCATCTTTAATGATAAATTTCAATGAGAAAATCATAAAAAGATTAACGATAACGGACAGCAAAATACCCAATAATAACAGCTTCTGTGAACTGCTTAGTTGCGGCGTACGAATGATGATGAGCAGGGAATCCCCGGCTCGGACTCTAATTTTCATTATGATCAGAATTTACAAAATTACCGGCAACAAATAAGGGTTTTTTTTTGATGAAAATCAAGGTGAAGTTCCGAAGTTGCCGGCCGTGTTACCGATGTTTCGGCAGAGAATGTGCGGGCAGAATAAATTCTATTTTGAGAAACCCGAAACGATTAGACTCTTGAAGATAATTTTAGTTTAACCGGCTGAGCGATCTTTAAATATCGACAATGTTAATGACAATTCCGTTTCACGAGCTAAGGCGTTTTCCGGTATAGTATTTTGCCTCCGACAATCGTTAAGATTACCGACGTTTTCAATATTTCTTTTGGTTCTATTGATGTAATGTCTTTGTCCAAGACAACCAAGTCGGCGAGTTTCCCTTTTTCAATTGAACCTTTCAACTCTTCGTCAAAAGAAGCATAAGCGGCATTGATCGTAAACCCTTTGAGCGCTTGCATTACATTCATTTTCTGATCGGGGAACCATCCGCCTTCGGGATATCCTTGTTGATCCTGGCGGGTGATTGCTGCATAAAATCCCCACAATGGATTATTGGATTCCACCGGCGCATCGGAACCGTTACATAATATCGCGCCGCTATGTATGAACCGTTGCCACGCATAGGCGCCGAGAATTCGTTTTGGGCCAACGCGAGCTTCCGCCCAGTACATATCCGATGTGCAATGCGTGGGCTGAACGGATGCTATAACGCCGAGTTTGGCGAAACGCGGGATATCAAACTCATTGGCCACCTGAGCGTGTTCAATTCGCAAGCGTTTGTTAATGCCGTACATATTGGTGCGCAGAAGAGCTTTTTCGTAGGCATCCAGCGTCATTCTATTCCCGCGATCGCCGATCGCATGCGTGCATACCTGGTAGCCGTTTTCCAGAGCACGTTCTGTAATCTTTTGTATTCTGTCCGGATCGGTAACCGCAAGGCCGCTGTTTTGACTGTCGTCGGAATAAGGCTCAAGTAAAGCCGCGCCGCGTGAACCTAAAGCGCCATCCGCATATAATTTCACCGAAGTAATTTTTAGAAAATTGTCGACATGAGTCGTATCGCGTTCCTTTTGAAAATATTCGTCTATCAACGCTTGATTTGAGCCGTCCAACATAGCGTAAATTCGTGTTGTCAGATTACCGCGTTTCGACATACTTTTGTACAACTCTATTTTCCGCGGCCCGACGCCGGCATCATGTACGGAGGTTAATCCGGCTTTTAAACATGACTCCATGGCGAGTTCCAGCGCCAGGCTGTCGTCTTCGCGTGTCGGAATGGGAATAATTTTAGTAAGCAGGGAAGTGGCATTATCAACCAAAACGCCGGTCGGATTGCCATTCTTATCCCTGATGATGTATCCGCCTGCAGGATCGGGCGTGTTTCTTGTAATGCCGGCGGCATCCAGCACTTTTTGATTAACTAGAATGGCATGGCCGTCGACTCGTTTTAGCATGACATAATAATTTCCTGAGCATGCATTCAGTTTTTCCGCAGTAGGAAATTCTTTGACAGCCCAATCGTTTTGGTCCCAGCCGCGCCCAAATATCCATTCGTTTTTTGGTGACGATTTGACTTTCGCTTCAACTAATTTTAAGATCTCATCGTAAGAAGCAGTGCCCGTGAGATCGAGTTCTAACAACAAACGGCCGAGGCTATTCATATGCAGGTGCGCGTCTATAAATCCGGGAAAAACGGAAGCGCCTTGTAGATCTTCCGAGCGTGAAGCAACGTATTTGGATCGAATAGTTTCATTTTTTCCAACTTCGATGATTCGGCCATCGCGAACGGCAATGGCTTCGGCATTCGGGTTTTTATCGTCAACCGTAATGATGCGGCCATTGAGCAGTAATAGATCGGCATTTTCTCTAAGGCCGCAACCGGCTAAAGTAAGACAGAGTAATAGGATTGTTCGTGATAACATAATACCTTTGTTGGAGTTGGTTTATTTAAATATGTTGTCCTACATTACACAGCCTGACGCCGGAAAAATTCGAAAATAATGGTTTTGGTCAACCTCGCAAGGTGGGGAGCTAGTCTATTTATCCTCATTCCGTGTCCAACTAATGGTTGCCATCTGCGCGTCAAAATTTTTCATAAGGTCAATGGCGGCGTCCTCACAGATAATATTCTGTGTGTAAGCATTACGGATCACGGTGCGCTGCAGGGTGAGCATCTGGTAATAGGTATTCTGCAAATGTGAATCGGCCAACGCGGGGTTTTTTGTCTGAAGGCGGGTCAGACTTTGTTCCGCATTTTGGATCGTGAACTCGTACTGTTCTTTTAAGCTCTGGTACACCGAGGAGGTAATCATTCCGCTGTGGAATTCCGTATCTAAGGCGGTCAATACTGACTTTGCAGAAATGATAAGTCCCTGGCGTTTATCAAACTCGATCTGATCGGTGGAGATGGTTTGTAATTTGAAAAGTTTGAGGATCGGGCGCAGCGTGGTACCTTGAAGAATAAGAGATAAAAATACGATTCCAAATGTCAATACCGTCAATTGTTCCTTGTAGACCAACGAATCGGGAAGACTGATGACCAATGCCATGGACAAGGAACCTTTTAGGTTTCCCAGCACCAATACGTGCTGCCATTTGAACGGAATTTCGTCGGGCAACTCCTTCATTTTTCGTCTGCCAAAGATATTGACAAGCAATGAAAACGGATAAATAAACACAACCCTGCCAAAGTTGACGGCAAACAGCGCGATCAGAATAATTCCGAAATGATCCAGCAGCATCGTAAAATTAACTTGTAGTCCTATGATGATGAACAGTACGGAATTGAGCGTAAATGCTGCGAAACTCCAAAAAGAAGATAAGGCGATCTGTGTTGTGGCTGAAATGGCCATTCGTTGGCGAAACGTGCCCAGCATAAGCGACGTGGTAACGACTGCAACGATGGATGAGACGGTTAATTCTTCCGCTAATAGAAATATGCCGTAGATAACCATGACGGTGAACATGATCTCCACCAAATGATCTTTGACTTTTTTCATGACCCAGCCCGCGCCGTATCCGCCGGCCATGCCCAGCACAAAACCGCCTGCGTACGACAGAATCAGGCTGAGTGTAAAACTGGTGTAATTGAGTTCCTGCAAATTTAAGTTTTCCACCAAGATCAGGGAAAGAATCAATTTGAAAATGATGATCGCGGTGCCGTCGTTAAATAAACTTTCGCCTTCGACCAGCGTGGTCAGTTTCGCCGGCATCTTCAGTTCTTTGAATACAGATAAAATGGAGATCGTGTCCGTCGGCACGATCAGCGAAGCGAAAAGCAGGGCAGACATCCACGGAATATCCATCACTAAATGCGCCATCGCGCCCACAACAAGAATAGAAATGATCGTCCCCGGAATGGCCAGAGCAAATATGACCTTCCAATGTTGCCTCAGGTTGGTAATACTGGCGTTAAAGGCCGAATCAAAAAGCAGCGCCGGCAGAAAAATATAAATGATGATCGAAGGATCGATAACCATCGTTGGAAATAACTTCGAGTAGCCGAGCCCGAATCCAGCCAAAACTAATCCGATGCTGTAGGGCAATTTGACCCTACGTACAGCGATGGAAACGATGATCGCGATAAAAAGAAGTATCAGTACGGATATAAGGGTGTCGTGGGTTTGCATTGAGATCGTAGGAAAAGAGTTGGAATACGAATGTTTTATTTTTCAACAGCCAGCACAAATGCCGTCGTAAGTTTCAGAATATCCTTATTTGCCCTTTTTAGGCGCTCGCTGATAATTTTTGCCAAATTGCGGAATATAATTGTCCCGATTTCATAATCGGATTCTACGAGTTTCGTAAAATCCAATCTGGAAATGCTGGCCAATTGACATTTATTCACAGCCGTTACCGTGGCGGACCGTTCGCTTTTTTCTTCAAACAAAGCCATTTCACCAAAACACGCGAAAAACTTGGAACTCAGTCGAATAAGCGACTTATCTTTAGTACTGGCTTCGTAATTTTCCATTTTGATTGTCATGAGCTTGGAAATTTCTACTTCACCGTCGAGTAAGATGAACATTTCCTCGCCACGGTCTCCGTCATGGATTATCACGCTTCCGGCCGAATATTCAATTTCCCTCATGATTGATTTAAGTTTGATTAATTTTTCGCCGGTTAGCCCGGCAAAAATGGGAAACTTCTTTAGGAATTCAATTTCAAGCATAGTGAATTTCTCGATTTAATATTTCTCAGCGATAGCAATCGCAACATTATTCTTTTCGATTATATAATCCGAACCCGGATTAATGTTAACGGCCAGGCGTTCCTCTTCGGCAAATTTTTTGCCGGATTCTTGGAGTTTTTTTCGGATGAATTGATCGAGATACGAGTTATCATCAGAAAGCAAATCATTCAGCGCCATGCCTTTGGATTCTCTGGTGACTCCGATGAGGATGGCGCGTTTTTTTTCACTGAAATATGAGCACAGTTGGCCAAAAGTTTTA
Organism: bacterium; assembly: GCA_008933615.1. Taxonomy (NCBI): domain Bacteria; species bacterium. Next base: position 5,304 of record WBUR01000018.1, read on the forward strand.
CCAATGAATTCATCCGGAATGTCCATGCGCACAATTTCGTTTCCATAAGAGAAAGTCAGCAGTTCATCAACCACGCGAGGGACGCCAGGGCCCGTCACATGCATGGCGAGCAGGAAACCGCTATATTTGTCACTGATAACAACGTCGTCGGCCTTAGCTCGCCGTAAATGGGACACGTTATCAGGATTGATAATATGAGCGTACAAACGCACTTTCGGATTCATGTTTTTTACGGTCAATGATGTGATGATAGTTTTCTCATCGGTTTTATTGACGCTGATTTCATTAATGTCTGCTACGATAATCACGGATTCCGCCTGCCGGATACACGCCTTTTCTAAGATCGCGTCTTTTGAAAAATCTCCTGCAACGAAGCTGATCTCAGATTCAGTGTGTCGTGAGATTATTTCGCTTACCGGTCCAGGATCGCTGGAATTGACTAAAACGATGGATGGATAGTCCAATTCTTTTTCGAGTGTCAAAATGATATTCTCTATATTGAAATTCCATCCGCAGATCACAATGTGTCCTTTGAGTTTTACTTTTTCCAATCCTTGGCCCTTTCTAAGTCTTTGTTCAACAAATTTTGAAGAAATCGTAGCGGTCAGTACGGCAATAATGGATATTCCAAACAGACCGATGAAAGTGGCTGTAACCCGGCCCGCCGTGGTAACAGGGAAAAAATCACCATATCCTATAGTAAAAACAGTAATGAAAGCCCACCATATGCCGACTCCCCAATCCTGAATAATGTTACCCGCAGTTTTTGACGGATCTGTTTCCAAAATAAAAATGATAAATCCGCCGATATGGACGCAGAATAATAATGCAATAAAAATCTGGAACAACGTATTCTCTTTAAGAGCGAGTAACCTGCGTTTGAGGCGTTTTTTAAAATGTAGTTTCTTGGCCCTCATAGATATCTTTAGCTGATAATTTCTTCTCGTTGCTGCAGCCATTCTACTTGTGTTTTCTTCAGCACCGCGGCATGTTCATGGTCGTTTAACAGATCGCGTATTACGGGAATCAGATGCAATGCGGCAAGCGTACGAGGAAGAAAAACGTAGTCTGCGCCGTCAGCGTACATTTTTAATGCGCGGGATGCGCTCTCGGCTGTAACAATTATTTTCGCGTGCGGACAAATAGTCTGAAGTTGTTTGATCATTTTAAGATTATCCGTTCCGACCAATACCGTGTCCGGAATCGTAGAAATCACAATTTTGGCGTCATGAATTCCCGCGTGATGCAGCGTATCCATGTGGCTGATATCGCCGTAAATGGCCTTCACGCCAATGGCGTCTAACTTGGAGTGCACGTTAGGATTAAAATCAACCACAACGATTTTTTCAAGTAAATTAGCTTCCTCCGTATTTTCCGAGTTGTTAATTTCCTGGATGTCACGGATCAGCGAACTTGCCACACGAAAGAATCCCAGAATGGCTATCTCTTTTCCCTCTTCCTCGGCCTTTGTTTCAATTACGCCGCCGGCATCCTTCAGGCCAATTCGCGACAATAGCCCCGATATGCTGCTCTGTATCGATTGATTATATTTGATCAGGTAAGGGGCGCATACGGAGGTAATAACGAAGACAAAAATAATGATCGATAAGGTACTATTTCCTATATGTCCCGAACTGAATCCGATAGCCGCGATAACCAGAGAAAATTCGCTGAGATTTGCGAGATTGATCGACGGCAGGAGGCTGATACGATGCCCTTGTTTTAGGCTGTATAACACCGGAAATACGGAAAGAAACCGGCTGAGAATAAGAAATGCCGCCACGATGAACGCGACTCCGACAACGCCCAGATCATCAAACGGGTTCGGGACCTGCATACCGAGAGCGACAAAAAATAAAGTAACAAAAAAGTCCCGCAGACTGATAACTTTGGCGATAACGTCGAGATTATAAGGAAACGTCGAAATAGATATACCCGCGATCAGAGCGCCCATTTCTATAGACAGGCCGAGTAATCCGGCAACACCGCATATAAAAAAACACCAGCCGAGAGAGACCACCAGGAGTAATTCAGGGATCTTTGCAATGGATTTGAAAAGTCTTGGCAGGACATACTTGCTGATCAAAAGACTCATGGCGACTAATGCGCCGCCTTTTACGAATGAAAACAGAATTGTTCCAATTTCAGGATTGGCAAGATTAGGCTGGACGCCGAGTATGATTATTGCCCAAAGATCCTGAAAAACCAAAACGCCGAGGGTTATGCGGCCGCCCAATGTGTCGAGCTCAAATTTGCCATATAATAATTTGACCACGATCGCCGTGCTGCTGAGTGCACAACAGGCCGTCAGGTACAGCAGATCGTAATTTCCGCCGCCCACCGTAAACCCAAGAAGAGGAAAGAACGCCAGGCCGAGAAGGACACATATGATGAATTGAAAAACGCCCGATAGGATCAGCGCCTTGCCGGATTCCTTCAGCTTTTTCATATCGATCTCAAGTCCGATCATAAACAGCAGGAGAATCAAACCGATCTCCGCAATCACGGCTATATCCTCCTCACTCTTGACAAATGCAAATCCGATCTTAGGACCTATCACGACTCCTGCTGCAATGTACGCCAGTAGTAACGGTTGTTTCGCGAAGTGAGCCAGAAATGCCAACACGGTCGCAGCGAGAATACTAATACCAATACTCGACACCAGGTGGTGTCCTGAGCCGTCTCCTTCTCCGCCGGCCATCAGCACGGATGGCAGTAACAAGCAGAACATTACAGCAAAAAAGGACAGATAACTAACACGGTTTGGCCATATTTTCATCGGTTTTTCTCCAAAGTATGTAATAAATTAAATAATAAATTCCAGGTTGTTAAACAGGATTTGTATGGTCAAGAAAAGGATTGGTGATTGCTGATTAAACTTATGTACAAAATGACTTTGTTGCAATAATAAAATTGAAACTGGATTGAATAAAATTCATTTGGCTCTGAGAATTAGACTTGCAATTTAGTGCTCCGCCGTTTACATTTATCCAACCCATCGAAAATCAAGTCATTCGGTTCCAGTCAAATTTTAAATTGAGGTGCTTATGGCAATTTCCGGCAAGGCCAAGCCATTTTCAAAAAAAACTTCACCCAAAACTATGATATTCGGGATGGAAGAATTGAAAAAAGCAACCGGCCAAAGTGATGCAAAATCTCTGAATGCGGAACAAACGCGAATGAAGGAATTCACGCCCGGAGTTCCACCCTGGCGGCGATGGGGACCTTTTGTGGCTGAGAGGTCATGGGGAACCGTTCGCGAAGACTACAGCGCGAGCGGCGATGCATGGAACTATCTTACGCACGATATGGCGCGCAGCAAAGCGTACCGCTGGGGCGACGACGGCATCGCCGGCTTTTGCGATCGTTATCAGGTACTTACATTTGCGCCTGCGTTCTGGAACGGAAATGATCCTATACTAAAAGAACGATTGTTCGGACTAACATCCAGCGAAGGCAATCACGGCGAAGACGTCAAAGAATATTATTTCTACCTCGACGGCGTTCCCTCGCATGCTTACAATAAATATTTGTACAAATATCCGCAGTCCGAATATCCTTACCGGCAGTTGATTGAAGAAAACAAAAAACGTAACGGACAAGGCGATGAATTTGAATTGATTGATACCGGCGTTTTTGATCAGGATAAATACTTTGATGTTTTCATTGAATATGCCAAAGCGACCGGCGAAGATATTTATATCCGGATCGAAGTGTTTAACCGCGGCAATGAGGCGGCGCCGTTTCATTTTGTGCCCAATTTGTGGTTTCGTAACCGCTGGAGCTGGACCAATCCGAGAACAGGGGAACCAAGCATTCAGCCCGGGCCGAAAGGAAAAAATTTCGTCAGCATTATGAGCGACGACTCGACTATGGAGCCGTTCAATAATTTGCCGTTTCAATACCAGTTGGGTAAGCGGTATCTGTATGCAGAAGGCCAGCCGGATTCTTATTTTACCGACAACGAAAGTAATTTAGAGAAATTGTATCGTGTGCCGAATTCAAAGGCATTCGTCAAAGATGCGTTTCACAGGCATATCGTTAATAAAGAAAATTGCGTTAATCCGGAGAAGATAGGAACTAAATCCTGTTTTCATTTTAACGACATGATTCCGGCTAAACAGTCGAAGGTTTATCGATTACGTTTGACTTCAGAAACTTTGAGTGAGCCGTTCGAAGATTTTGACAAGCTGGTCAATCAACGGCTGAAGGAGGCGGACGAATTTTATGAAACGGTATATCCACCCCGGGCCAGCAAAGAAGAAAAACGTATCTTGCGCCAAGCGTATGCGGGTTTGTTATGGACCAAACAAATTTATTTATATGATGTCAATCACTGGCTTCTCGGGGACGATCCAAGCGCACCTCCTCCAGATTCTCGCTGGTCAATCCGAAATCATCACTGGCGCCATTTGAACTCTATGCGTATTATTTCCATGCCGGATAAATGGGAATACCCTTGGTTTGCCGCGTGGGATCTTGCTTTCCACACAATTGCCTTTGCAGATCTTGATATCGAATATTCTAAGGAAATGCTGTGGATCATGTTGTTCGAACAGTTCCAGCATCCTAACGGGCAAATTCCGGCGTATGAATGGGAATTCTCCGATCTCAATCCGCCGGTGCATGCCTGGGCAGTGTGGAAGGTGTACACGATGGACCGGGATAGAACGGGAAAACCCGATCTCGTTTTTCTTGAAAAATGTTTCCATAAACTGCTGATGAATTTTGCTTGGTGGATCAACAAGGTGGACGCGTCGGGAAACAATGTTTTTGAAGGCGGTTTTCTAGGGCTGGACAATATTACTGTCGTGGACCGCAGTGAAAAACTTCCTGACGGTGCGGTGCTGGAGCAGTCCGATGCGACAGGCTGGATGGGCATGTTCTGCCTCAACCTGATGCGCATATGCCTGGAATTATCCAAACATAATAAAGTTTACGAAGGACTTGCGACGAAATTTGTTCAGCACTACATCTACGTTGGCTCTGCCATGAAAAACATGGGCGGGCAGGGCATTGAATTGTGGGACGAAGAGGACGGATTTTTTTATGACGTGCTGGTTTATCCCAACGGCGGAGGCCACGAAAAATTTCGCGTGCGTTCGTTGGTCGGGTTGATCGCTATGTATGCCATCGACACGTTGAAGGACACCGATGTAGAACAGAACAAGGAGTTCGTTTCCAATCTTGACTGGTTCATACGCAACCGCCCGGATATTGTGCGGCGTTGCGTTTACAGTGATGAAGTTGACGGCCAGCGCAGGCACGTCCTGTCGATAGTCGATTCGCATCAGCTCAAACGCATCATGGAACGTATGTGGGATGAGGATGAGTTTCTCTCCCCTGCGGGATTACGCAGTTTATCGAAGCACCACGCAAAAGATCCGTATTTTTTCGGACAGAAAAAAGTAGAATACGAACCCGGCGAAGCGATAAGCAAGATCAAAGGCGGTAACTCCAACTGGCGCGGCCCGATCTGGTTTCCAACCAGTTATTTGATGATCAATTCGCTCGTTAAATTCGGCGAAGCATTTGGAAAAGATTTCGGAATTACGGTGGATGGAGAATTTATCACACCGCACAGAATTGCGGAAGAATTGGCCGAGCGTATGATCAAAATTTATGTGCCGGATAAGAACGGTAAACGAGCCGTGTACGGTAATATCAAAAAATTTCAGGAAGACACGCATTGGAAAGATTATCTGCAATTTTTCGAATATTTTCATGGCGAGACCGGGCAGGGGCTCGGGGCGTCGCATCAGACAGGCTGGACAGGACTCATTGCTACGTTAATACAGGAGTGGAGGAAGTGAGTTCGTTTACGCGTTATTTAACGACCATTAACCCGCTCGATAACAAATAATTCATTTTTCATAAATGCTCCTTTGGCTAAATTACGGCGAAACATAAAGGTGTCGTCAAATTTCCTCAAGTTTATCGAACAATTGGGTGCAATTTCTAATGTACGAATGCTGTGTCGTAGGAAAAAATAAAAAAACCCGCTGCATGAGCGGGTTTTTTTATGTTATAGCGGTAAAGGACTAGCTAACGTTCTTTGACACGAGTTTGGCAAGATCGAACATGGATACCTGATTCTTGCCGCCAAACAACGCACGAAGATTGGTGTCGGCGTTGATCATGCGCCGGTTCGTCTTGTCCTGCAGGCCGTTCTTTTTGATGTAATCCCAGATCTTCTTGATCATCTCGGTTCTCGGCCTCGGCTGGCTGCCGATAACCGCTGCAAGCGTCGCGCTGGGCGTCAGCTTGGCCATGAAAGCGGCGTTGGGTTTACGCGCCGATTTCTTTTTTGCCGGTTTTTTCTTCGCGGCCTTTTTTACGGTTTTCTTCGCAGCTTTTTTAGCCGCTTTTTTTTTGGCTGGTTTCTTTTTTGCCATGGTTTGTCTCACTCAAGTTAAGTTAAAGTATGTGTGTAGGTATACATAACAATGAAAAATGAAACTTTCAAAGGAAATATTCTTTTTTTTAAATATAGGATAGAATCCAAAAATTTGAATTCTTTTGCCAAATTGATTTTTTTTCTATAAAATCAACAATACTATAACCGACAGAATTTCTTTATATGTTCATGTATCTAAAAATTAGTTTGGTTTTATTTTTATTTTTTAAAAGCTGCGAACGGTCTTCTTCATCAACCGCTTCCAATGTTCCCATGGAATACGACATACTGTGGGAATCTGCCGGAGACATAAATGATCGTGTATATTGTTTACTGAATGTCGGGGCGACGTTATTTGCAGGAACGTATCATGGTTTGTTCGTCTCGACGGATAGCGGACAAACTTGGGTGATCTCCAAAGATGGAATAACCTTGACGACGATCCGTGCTATGGTTGAAAAAGACGGAAATATTTTCTTGGGAGGAGGAATTCTGGAAGGCGGCGTTTCCGTCTCGCGCGACGGCGGAAAAAGTTGGCGCGATGCAAAAAACGGATTGCCGAATACTTCGGTGAGTTCACTCGCCGTTAGCGGCCAGAAGCTATATGCAGGAACGTTTGGGTATGGCGTTTTTGTTTCAGAGGATAACGGGCTAAACTGGCGCGCGGCCAACAAAGGACTGCCGGCGACGATTGGCGACGTTACGGCCTTAGCGGCGGACGGGGAACAAGTTTTTGCCTGTATCAACAGTGACACCGGCGGCGTCTTTATGACCAATGATAACGGTTCCGTGTGGTTCAACATCAGCCGCGGCCTTCCTCCCGATCACGCGGATTTCACTTCGGTCGTTATTCGCGACAATGTTCTTCTGGTAAGCGCGGATGGCGATAGTGGTGGAGTCTTTGTCACTACCAACTATGGCGACAACTGGCGACGTATGAGCCTCAAGGATCGTTCCGTTACCTGTCTTGTCGTTAGCGGCCCCGTAATGATTGCCGGAGGGTTTGGCGGGGTGCAGTCTTCTACGGACAACGGTGACACATGGTTTGTTTCTGACAACGGCCTTTATCCACAGGGTTTACCGGATGTAAATTCCATTATACTGCTGCATGATCGCATTTTCGCCGGGTTAAATTTTGGCGGTGTATATTTTCTGATCCCCCCTAAAAAAATGTCTTATCTAAAGTAGCCTTCCGATCCGTTTTCCGAAATATTTTTATTCTCTCGGGAATAAACCACCCGATCAACGGTTGTTATCCCTTGTTATGCACGAGACGATCATAAAAAAAGGTTATGAATGATTGAATATATATTGACGGCCAATAGGTTGAATGAAGCGGCTGCCATTTCTATGAAGGCTACTGAATTGGAAAAGGATCTAAATTCCTACATACGGCAAGAAACAATTTTGCGGCATGTATTGGAAACGACCTCGCGCGTGACGGGTGCGGAATTCCTGCAGTTATTAGTCTGTCGTCTTGCCGATGCGCTGAACATGCGCTACGCCTACATTACCGAATGTGATGAAACGACTGTAGGGCGCGTCAAAACTCTTGCCGTATGGACCGGATCGGAATTCGGTCAAAATTTCGAATATGACGTTATGGACACCCCGTGCAAAGACGTCATCAACGGAAACGTTTGTTATATTCCCGATAATATACAAAAAAAATATCCTCGTGACTTGATTCTGGCCGAATGGAACGCGGGGAGTTACGTCGGTATCCCAATCAGAGATAAGGACGGCAAAGTTAAAGGACATTTGGCCGTTTTGGATGAAAACGTAGCCCACGATGAAGCGTTCATCCTGAACGTCCTGCATGTTTTCGCGTTGCGCGCTGAAAGTGAAATGCAACGCATGCAGGATGATCGAAGAATAGCGGAACAGATAGACCGTTATAAAGAATCGGAAGCCGAATTGAAAAAGAAAAAAGAGGAGTTGGAGAAAGTTAATGCAATCGTATCGGCTATCAATTCTGAATTGAATGCAAAAGATTTACTTCAGTCGGTTTTGGAGCATACTAAATTTATCCAAGGAGTAGATAAAACGACCGCGATTCTGTACGATAAGAACTCCGGGGCGTTTCGACTGACGGCAAGCACCGACCCGGAGATCAACAAAGAACTGCACATTGAGTTGACACCGGCAGAAGCGCACGCGAGATATGTGGAAGGTAATGAGGAAGTTTATGACGATATTTATATTATTTCACACGTCAAGGGGCGATGCGCAGAGCACAAGGTTGCTCATCTCGGATTGCCGGCAAGCATACTTGCTATGCGAATTACAATTCAGGAAGCCGTAACGGGTTATCTTATTTTTAACAACATGAACGATCAATGCGCATTCGACTATCAGGACATAAGGCTTCTTGCATTATTGAAGTCCCATATTCATTCTGCTCTGATTAAAATTCGTATGTTGGAGGAATTAACCGATCTGAACGGAAAGAAAAACGAATTTCTCGGTATGGCTGCGCATGATCTAAGGAATCCGCTGCAGTGTCTGTCTGGATATATCAGCATGATGATCACTGATATCCGGCAGGAGAAATTAGATCCCGATTCAACCCTGATGGATCTTGAATGCATGCGTAAGTCCACCCTCAGGATGGGCCGTATGTTGGACGAATTATTAGATATATCAGCTATCGAGTCAGGTCAAATCCGATTAGAAATGGAATACGGTAACTTACAATCGATCCTGTCTGAATCCATCGAAATGCATCAACGGCACGCGCAACAGAAAAATATTAAACTAAGCATTGACAGAAGGACGCAAGTTCCCAATCTGTATTTCGACCGCACGCGGATGATTGACGTGGTTGATAATTTACTGAATAACGCTATTAAATATACGGCTTCCGGCGGCTCGGTTGATGTGACGTTTCAAGTTTGGCAGGGAAGTATCGTAATGCGCGTATCCGATACCGGCTTGGGCTTGGACGAAACGGATCTTAAAGAAATATTTCGTAGTTTTAAGAAGCTTAGCGCAAAGCCCACCGGCGGTGAAACGAGTACTGGTTTAGGGTTGTTGATAGTGAAAAAGATTTTAGATAAACATGGCGGGTCCATCCAAGTTGAAAGCCGCAAGGGCGTTGGGTCAACATTCAGTATCTCTTTGCCTTTGACTCGTCATGAGAAAGATGTGTTGTAACAAAAAGAAGTTAAGAACGTAACATGTTGAGTTGAAGCGGAGGATGATGCAGATTCTTATTGCAAAATTCCGCTAATGTATTAAATTAGGCGGCGTTGAAATTTACTAATAGTGAGGTTTCGGAATGTTTAAATACTTGGTAATTGTTTTCTTATTAATTTCTACATCGGCGATTGCCGGCACGATGTCTGACGGCGATCAGGAATTTGTCCGGATGAATTATCCCGCCGCTGAAGACATTTATCTTTCCATTTTAACGCAGTCGCCGAAAAACGCCGACATCTTGTGGCGATTATCGCGGGTGTATGTGTGTATTGGCGATGTTACGCAGGACCATCAGCGCGAAACTTACTATCGAAAGGCTGTGGAATATGCCAGGAAAAGCATTGAAGCTAATTATGAAAAGTCAGAAGGGCATTCATGGCTGGCTGCAAGCCTGGGAAGTATTGCCATGTTTGAAGGAAGCCGAAGAAAGGTCGAATTGTGCCGTGAAATCAAGAGCGAACTCGATCTCGCGGTTAAACTGAATCCAAAGGACGATGTGGCTTACACGATTATGGGTTCCTTTTATCGCGCATTAGGAGGCATCAGCTGGGTCGAACATCAATTAGCTAATCTTTTGCTCGGCGGCTTACCGGACGGCGGTTATAAAGACGGCGAGGCGGCATTCAAAAACGCTATACAAATTTCTCCAAATGTTTTACGCCATCATTTTGAACTTGGCATGTTGTATTACGAATCGGGAAGAAAAGAGGAAGCAAAAAAAGAATTAAAAATTGCCAACTCCATGCCGATTCAATTAGCGAGCGACGCCCGGCGCAAACAGGTTACTCAAAAAATATTGGCAGAGTTTTGATCACCGATTAAATGATTTCCAGCTCTGCCATTTGTATCATAAAATTCTAAGCCGGCTTTTTGCCAAACACCGTGATACTAATGATCGATGCCCCGGATTTTTGGAATTCCTCTAATTCCCTTTCGCTCAAATACTCACGCAATATGCTGTCAGGAACATGGATCTGTTTTTGTTTTTGAATTTTTGTTTCTGTAAACCCAGTTCTGTCAATTATTCCCGTATAATCTTTTTTCTGTAAAGCGCCTGAGATGCAGCCGGCATACATTACTGCGGCTGATTCTATGGCCGGCGGCAGTGTTCCTTCCAGAACCACATCCGATATGCTGAAATGCGCGCCCGGTTTGAGAATACGGAATATTTCTGAAAACGCTTTGTTTTTGTCCGGAACTAAATTGAGAACGCAATTGCTGATCACCACATCGGTGGAATTATCTTCAACGGGCATGTTCTCAATATCGCCGAGACGGAAATCCATATTGGTAAAACCCAGCTTTTTGGTGTTTATATTTGCTTTCTCGATCATGGCCTCGGTCATATCGATGCCGATCACTCTGCCCTTAGGTCCTACCAGTTTGCGTGCGACAAAAGCGTCGTTGCCTGCTCCCGACCCGAGATCCACCACCGTATAGCCTTCGCGAATTTGTGCGAATTCCGTCGGGATGCCGCACCCCAGCGCCAGATCGGCATCCGGGTTGTATCCGTCTAATTTGGAATAATCGTCGCTGAAAACAGTATAGTCCACTGTGCCGCACCCACCCGCTCCGCAACAGGAGCCGGCATTTTCTGAATAAGATTGCAGGGCAATCTGGCCGTATTTTTCTTTGACCATTTTCTTTACGTTATCTGAAGTTTCCATATTTCAATTCCTTTCGGTTTACGTTAGGTTAACAGCATTTATCCAGTTTCTTAAAAAGTTTAGTCAGTAGTTTATCAAATCCTTCAACTGCTTTGGTATTAATGCAGTAGCAGGAAGTTACTCCTTCGATCGTTCCTTGAATCAAACCTGCGTTTTTTAATTCTTTCAAGTGCTGGGATACGGTGGCCTGCGCTAGCGGGATCACGTCGACGATTTCGCCGCAAATGCATACATTCTGTTCCGCCAGCTTTTTCATGATGGCAATACGGGCCGGGTGGGCAAGGGCTTTGGCAAATGCCGCCAGCTTTATGTCTTCTGCATCAAAAGCATCTTTTTTCTGCGCCGCCATGGCACGTTCCTTTCTTTATTGTATATCGTAGATATACGATATATTAATGGATAAGTTTCATTTTGTCAAGAATTATTTCAAAAAACATTTATTCTTACAAAAAATCGTGTATTTTGTTGTCGGTAGGGTAATTGTACTTAACACACGTGAGAGGAGGAATCATGGCAAACGGAGCCGTAACACAATTTATAGACCATCATTACCGGCATTTTAATGCGGCAGCATTGGTTGATGCCGCGAAAGCATACAAACGCCATTTAGATAATGGCGGTAAATTTTTTATGACTTTAGCCGGAGCGATGAGTACGGCGGAACTGGGGCTATCCCTTGCTGAAATGATCAGGCAGGATAAAGTTCATGCCATTACTTGTACAGGTGCTAATCTTGAGGAAGATATATTTAATTTAGTTGCGCACGATTATTACGAACGTGTTCCGCATTACCGTGACCTGACTCCGCAAGATGAAGCCGGTTTGTTATCGCGGCACATGAACCGGGTAACGGACACATGTATTCCGGAGATGGAAGCTATGCGGCGTATCGAGGTTGCCGTTCTGGAGGAGTGGGTTACCGCAGAAAAAAAGGGGCAAAGATACTTCCCGCATGAATTTATGTACAAGATACTTCAAGGCGGCAAATTGAAACAACATTATCAAATTGATCCTAAGGATAGTTGGATGGTGGCCGCGGCGGAAAAAAATCTGCCGATGTTCGTTCCGGGATGGGAGGACGCAACGCTTGGTAATATGTATGCCGGACACTGCATCAGCGGCGATGTGAAGAACGTTCACACCGTTCGCACCGGCATTGAATACATGATGTCATTGGCGGAATATTATACCGAAACGACTAAAAAATCTTCGTTAGGATTTTTTCAGATTGGAGGAGGCATTGCGGGCGATTTTCCGATTTGCGTCGTTCCGATGCTGCATCAGGATCTTCAAAGGGAAGAAGTGCCGCTCTGGGCGTATTTCTGTCAGATCAGCGATTCGACGACGAGTTACGGTTCCTACTCCGGCGCCGTGCCCAATGAAAAGATAACATGGGGAAAACTTGGCGTGGACACGCCAAAATTCATCATTGAATCCGACGCGACAATCGTTGCGCCGCTTATTTTTGCGTATGTGTTAGGCTGGTAAAGAAAAATTGGATTAACCCAAAATAGCGAGTAATATTCCTGCGGCAATTGCCGTTCCGATCACGCCGGCAACATTTGGCCCCATAGCATGCATAAGCAGGTAATTATGCGGATTGCTTTCCTGGCCGACGTTGTGTGATACGCGCGCCGCCATGGGAACGGCGGATACGCCGGCTGAACCGATCAAAGGATTCACTTTACCGCCGGTGAGTCGGTACATTATTTTTCCGAATAAAAGCCCGCCGATAGTTGAAAAAGTAAAAGCAACGATTCCAAGCGATAAAATCTTTAACGTGTCGATCCGCAGAAATACTTCCGCGCTCATAGTGATTCCAACGCAGGTTCCAAGAAAAAAGGTAACAATATTGATCAGTTCATTTTGAGCCATGTTGGTCAATCGCTCCACGACGCCGCTTTCCCGCAATAAATTTCCGCCCATCAGCATAGCAAGCAGCGGCGCGGCTGGAGGAACGATCAAAACTCCGACGAAAGTTACGGCCAGTGGAAAAATAACACGGATCTTTTTGGAGACCGGCCGCGGCGTTTCCATCACAACAAGCCGCTCTTTCTCCGTTGTCATATAACGCATGATCGGAGGTTGTATCAAAGGCACGAGCGCCATGTAGGAGTACGCGGACACGGCGATAGGACCGAGCAGATGCGGCGCCAGTTTTAAAGAGAGATAGATAGCCGTGGGTCCATCAGCGCCGCCGATAATGCCAATGGCTGCGGCTTCTTTCAAATCAAAACCGAGTATCACAGCCATCATCAGCGCCATGAAAACGCCGAATTGAGCGGCGGCGCCCAGAATAAATGTTTTCGGATTTGCAAGCAAAGGGCCGAAATCCGTCATAGCGCCGATTCCCAGAAATATTAGCGGAGGAAAAATCTCTAATTCGATGCCTTGAGATAAATAATAATATAATCCGCCGATCTCTGACCCCGTCGGTTCATTCATTAACCCGCTTCCCGGAAGATTGGCCAAAAAAGCGCCAAGCCCGATGGGCAGCAGCAGCAGCGGTTCAAATCCTCGTTTGATGGCTAGGTAGATCAGCAGAACGGCGATGGCGAGCATGACGACATTGCCCCAGGTCAGCGACCAAAAACCCATTCCGTGAATAAATTTTTCCAGATTTTCTAACATCGTCTATTCGAAGGTGATCAAAATTTGCCCTGCCGTGATGGTCTCGGAAACTTTGACGTGAATGGTTTTTATTTTACCGTCCTGAGGGGACGCAATGTTGGTCTTCATCTTCATGGCCTCGACCGTGAATAGAACGTCATTGGCCTTGACGGCATCGTTCTCTTTTACCGGAATACTCAGTATGACGCCGTTAATCGGAGACGTCAGCGTTTTTTTTGTTGCAGCGGATGTTTTCGTTTTTTTTGGGAGTGGGGTATTCACCGGCGATACATAACTATTGATAGTTGGAACAGGGGAACGATAAATCTGCGGGTTATCTATCGCATCATCGTCATGAACTACTTCCACTTCCACTTCATAACGTTTGCCGTTAACGGTGATCATCAGTCGTTTCATATTATTTCCTTTTTCGTATGGGGCGGGAGGCCATAATATTGAGGCGTCCGGTGACAGCCCAGGCGTCCTCGCCTCTATTGTCAAGAAAGCGGATTTTTCGAATTGTTATAGGCTTCCTCAGTGTAGTGAAAACGGCTGCTGAGATAACCGCCGCCAGTTCATCGTGAACTTCTTCCGGCTGAACTTCTACTTTTTTTGAATACCATCGAATGCGCAGTGCATTGATTTTTTCATCAACCGATTTTATAAGCCAGATCATGAAAGCCAGTCCGGACAATGAGACAAAAACCGAAGTCATGCCGGCGACGAGTAATAAAGAAGCTTCTAATAATTTTTCGATCATAAACGTTTCAGGTTATCCTGATCACAATGGAATTAATCCGTGTTTTTTCTGAGGGCGCAGATCGCGTTTATTGCGCAGCGATTCCAGCGCCACGGATAAATATCCGCGGGTTTGTTTCGGTTCGATCACGGAATCTACCAATCCTTTTGAAGCCGCGGCGTACGGCGTACTAAATTCTTCTTTATATTCTTTGATCAATTCTTTTCTTTTTTCTTTCGGATCGGCAGCCGCTTTGATTTCATTTTTATAGAGAACGCCGACCGCTCCTTCTGCGCCCATAACGGCAATTTCCGCCGTAGGCCAAGCCACCACACGGTCTGCGCCGAGACTCTTGGCACACATAGCAAGATACGCTCCGCCGTAGGCTTTGCGAACGACGATTGAGATCTTCGGAACGGTTGCGGCTGAAAATGAGAATAACATTTTTGCGCCGTGGCGTATAATACCGCCGAATTCCTGCTCCACACCGGGTAAGAATCCCGGTACGTCTACAAAAGACACCAGCGGAATATTAAATGCATTGCAGAAACGGACAAACCGGGAGGATTTGTCCGATGCGTCAATATCAATGGCGCCGAATTTCACAATCGGCTGGTTTGCGACAATTCCTACAACCCGGCCGTTGATACGTGCAAACGAACAGATAATATTTTTGGCATAATGGCTGTGCACTTCAAACAGCGATCCTGAATCAAACACGCGCCGCAAAATGTCGTACATGTCATACGGCTCACGCGAGTCGTCAGGTACTATATAATTTAACGCCTCATCCTCGATCATGAGAAGACTGTCGATCGGCAATGACGGCGGGTCTTCCGTATTATTGGTCGGCAAATAACTTAAAAGCGTATGGGCAATGTGAATAGCTTCCTGATCATTAGCGGCGATAAAATGAACGTTACCGCTTTGAGACGCTTGCGCCGCCGCGCCGCCGAGTTCCTCGGCGGAAATAATCTCACCCGTTGCCGCCTTGATAACTTCCGGGCCGGCGATGAACATCTGCCCGGTATCTTTGACCATAATGATAAAATCCATCAACGCCGGCGAATACGCCGCACCGCCTGCGCAGGGTCCGGCAATGATAGCAATCTGAGGTACAACGCCCGAGAGCAGGGTATTATAGTAAAAAATTCTGCCGTATCCGCGCAGAGAATCCACGCCTTCCTGAATTCGCGCACCGCCGCTGTCATTGATGGAAATATACGGCGCGCCGGCTTTCAGAGCCATGTCCATGATTTCGCATATTTTCCACGCATGCGTGCCTCCGACGCTCCCGCCCATGACCATAAAATCCTGCGATGAAGCATACACCAGTCTCCCGCCAATGGCGCCTAATCCAGTAACCACGCCGTCGGCAGGCAGATCTCTTTTATCCAGGCCGAATGCATGGGACTGATGCTCCGCAAAACGGTACAGTTCATCGTAAAACCCCTGATCATATAAAAGTTGCAGCCGTTCGCGCGCAGTCTGTTTGCCTAAGCTATGTTGCGTATCGATCCGATCAATACCTCCGCTTAGTTGTATATGTTCGTTTTTTGATTTTAGCAGTTCTAATTTTTTCTTTACGGTTGGCATTTTAATATTCCTTTATATCGCATGCTGGCGGAATCAAGGTAATCATCTTCCGTCTCAAAAAAAATGATATAAATCAGGTTTAAATAATTGGTAAGCTAAAATATATTAAATAGTTAGGTGATATTGGGTTTAATTTTTTTTTGTGCTTATCGGGTTTACTCACAAGCATCATGGCGAGCCCTTCGGGGGCTCAGGACAAGCTTGTCGAACCATGACAACGTACAGTAAATTCAGCCTTCGACTCCGCTCTGCCTGAAGGCTATTTTATTTGTGAGCCAACCCGATAAGCACGTTTTTTTTAGGGATAACTGAAAAGGCAGCTTTGCGATGAAGGAAATTCTTGATTCAAATCCCGAAGCTTTATACATTTGCTTATTATACAAAGCGGATAGTTTAAATGGATTCTACTCAAGAGACGATTGATTTTTTAAAAGCGATTGGGCCTTTTCTTGCGGTGCTCGCGCCGCTCATCGTCATATGGATTCAAAAAAAAGATAAACTGCAAAAAACAAAATATTTTGTTGAACTGGTCAAATCCTGGGAAGAATTGAAGCAGATCAAAATTCAACTGGAATCCGAGCATTCATCTCCTATTGTTTTAGAAAAAGTAAATTCCCTACTCAGAGAAGTTGACAATGAGATCAATAGCACATCGGAGCGGTCCAATATTACGGTCTTTATGAGCATTGTTTTTGTCGAGTCGGTGGTACTCGGAATTTTATTTTCCTCCTTGTCCGATTATTTTAATGCGGTTTTTGTAGGATCGTCCCGGGATTCGGGATTGTTGTTTCTCGAGGGCATGTTTAGATCCACGACGGCGCGGTTTGCATTGCTCATGGTTTTTGTAAGTATTTCTATTTTCCTGACGATTATCAGCACAAAGAAGATGGTGAATAGAATTCAAAAAACGTATATTCGAAATTTGACTTTGTTGGCGGTGTTTAATGTTGTCCTGATTTCCGTTACGATAGTTATCAGTTTAATTCTAACTTTGCTCGACCCCATCAGTCCCTACTGGTAAATTAAGGAGATTGTATGAAATTTGTGGCGTTCACCTGTTTTTTTATTTTGTTAAGTTCGTGCAGCAATTCAGATAAAAAGGATACAAATCTGGCTGAAGTTAAGACGGCGGTAAACGAAGGTAATGCTGCCTACATCCGCGCCAATGAAAAGGGCGACGCAGCGATGTTTGCAAAACTATTTACCGACGACGGTATGATCGTTCATCCCAACGTGGAGCCGATCCGCGGAAAAGAACATATAAAAGCCGAAGTCGCGCGCATTATGAGTAAGTCGAAATTTACAGATTGGGAGCTTAACAGCCTTACTTTCTCGGTGAGCGGAAATCAGGCGTACGAATTAATTCAGTACGGATTCACGCTGCATCCGGAGGGCAAAAGCCCCATTGCTTTGTCCGGTAAATATCTGATGATTTGGAAACAACAATCGGACGGAAGCTGGAAAATCCAAATGCAAATGGCACAACCCAACGATTGAAGCTTACATGAACTTCCTGCTTTTTGTTAATAATAAAAATGAAACAAAACTCACTTCTCTTCAGTAAACAGCCTCAACCCATTTCCAAAGCTGCTTGTAAATAAATTTTTATATCAAATGGCTGTTCAATTTGTTTCTTCAAAAGAAAGGATGTTGTATGATTTCATTTATTTCAAAATGCGTGGTCTTACTTGTCGCTTTGCAGGCATTATATTCAAATGCTGCTGCTCAGGCCAATGTGAAGCCATGTTCCACGCCCGAAGCGCGCCAGTTTGATTTTTGGGTTGGCGAATGGGAACTGACTTGGAGCGACGGGAAGGGCGGGCTGACCGTGGGTTCTAATTCCGTCACGCAACTTTTTGACGGGTGCGCGATTCAGGAAAATTTCAAAGATACAACGCAGTCTTTTTTTGGCATGAGTGTGTCCATGTACAGTACGCTATTGAATAAATGGCAGCAAACATGGGTCGATAATCAGGGAGCCTACCTTGATTTTGTTGGCGAGTTCAAAGACGGAAAGATGGTTCTTGAACGCAGTTTTACCACGCCCAAAGGAAAGAAGATTTCCCAACGTATGATATTTTATAATATTACGGAAAATGAAATGGACTGGAATTGGGAAAAATCGGATGACGAAGGTAAAACATGGACGGTCGCCTGGAAAATTCATTATAAGAGAAAAAACGGCTAAACATTCGTTCCTGCGGCGGATTAGGGCAGAACTTCAAACGACAACTCATCTACAATTGTTTTTTGATTAAAATCTCCTTCTGCCCGTATCCGGTATGTGCCGGGCGACAGATTCCACGTGACTCTGAAAGGTTTAGAGGCGGCCTGATAATAGCTATTGTTCACATACCATCGTATTTCATTTAATTGTTCGGGCGCCAAAGCTTCAAAATAAATAGATTGATAGGATCGTTTCAAATTCGGATCGATTTTGAAAATGGCTTTATTTTTAGGATAAATTATTCTTATTCCCGTTTTCTCTTGTAGTATGTCCACGGATAACTTTTTCTCTTCGGAGGATGTCAAATTATAGCCGGAATATTGGGTCAGCCACTTTTGGTATACCGGCGTGAGAACGGAGTAATTCAAAACTCCGTTCGATTGGTGAAAAGCACACATTGTTTTCGGTTCGGTTCCTCCAATGAAAAATTCCTCGATCACTGCGCTGCATCCGATGTGCGGCAAATCTCCCGACATAGAACATACGTTTTTTTTCACTATGCTTGCCGGCACCGTCATTATTGTGGGATTGCGATCCTTGTATAAATGCATCATGATATCATGAAAGATCGGCCCTGCCCCGGTAACTCCCGATATCTGGCGCATAGGCGTATTGTCAAAATTTCCAACCCAAATTCCAACCGTATAATCCGCAGTATATCCCACGGTCATATTATCTTTGAAATCGGAAGACGTCCCGGTTTTTGCAGCGCAGGGAAAAGGCAACGATAAAGGGGAATCAAAACCGAAGGCAGGCGTCCGCGCGTTATTATCGGATAAAATATCAGTGATCAAAAAGCTGATCTGCGGTGAGAAAATATTATCGCGTACGGTGTGAACCGGTTGTTCCATTATAAACCGAGGCTCGATCCATCGTCCTTGGTTAGCGAGAATAGAATAAGCGCGCGTCAATTCAAACAATGTAACTTCACCGTTTCCCAGTGTCAATCCATGTCCGTAGAATTCCGGCGTTTCAGTAAGGGAGTTTACGCCGCACGCATGCAAAGTCGAAAGCAGAGATTCGACGCCGATATTTTGCAGAACGCGAACGGCGGATACGTTGTAGGAACATGCCAGCGCCATTCGTGCGCGAACGGGTCCGTGAAACTGATTGTCATAATTGTGCGGCGTGAAGTTAGCTTTTTCCGACGGGATCACCGTTTCAATGTCCGGAACGATCGTCGAGGCTGTCAGTCCTTTATTCATCGCGGCGGCATACGTGAACGGCTTCAATGCCGAACCGGGCTGGCGTTTTGCAAAAACAGCATTGTACTGCCCGTCATGCCGTTCATCAAAATAGTCGGATGAACCTGCCAGCGCCAAAACGTCGCCCGTTTTATTGTTTAAAATGACCACGGCGGCGTTGGTTACATTTTCGGGTTGCAGATTCGTGATGTGGCCCTGTATGATTTTTTCAACTTCTGTTTGCAACGACAGATCGAGAGTCGAGTGAATGCTGCCGCCGCTTCCATAGCCGTTTTGAATAAGATAATCACAGAAGTGCGGCGCGAAAAATGCGGAAGATTTAGGGAACAAAAAGACGGGCTCGTTCCGTGCGCGGTCCCATTCGTCTTTAGAAATTATTGTAGCTTCAAAGAGCTTTGTCAGTATGAAAGATTGCCTCTGCCTTGACGCGGAGGCGTCTTTGTACGGATTATAATGCGTCGGGGACTTCGGTAATGCTATTAAAAAAGACGCTTCCGCCCAAGTGAGGTCTTTGGCTGTTTTGCCGAGATAGAGTTGCGAGGCCGCTTCGATTCCAAACGTTTGATTGCCGAAAGGAACGCGGTTAAAATAATGTTCCAGAATTTTGTTTTTTGAAAGCGTATGTTCGAGTCTTACGGCATACCACATTTCAATCGTCTTATAAAAAATATTTCTGGGAAAGCGGAACATGTTACGAATCACTTGCTGCGTAATCGTCGAGCCGCCGCTGACAATTTTACCGGATGACAGATTCTGCCAGAAGGCGCGCGCAAGGGCAAGCGGGTCGATGCCGCCATGGGCGTAAAACCTCTTATCTTCAGCTGTGATCGCGGCCTCGACGGCGCGTGAACTGATCTCCGCCAGCGGCGTCCAGTGGCCTTTACCCTGTTGGATAGACAGAACTTCTCTTAGTAAGTACCCGTTACGGTCCAAGATTTTAATCGAAGCCACTTCATCGAATGAGAGATCGCTTCCGGAAATCGGATAGAAAAAAGATAATAATCCCAGTAAGCAGGCAAAAACTACATCAATTTTCTGATTTTTTTTCATTTCATATCGGGAGAAGATTTGCATAAATTACACGAGATTGATCTAAAAAGCAAAAAACACGAATTTATCACCCGCTGATTTTGCTGATATACGCGGTAAACGTACTCAACGAAGATTTGTGTCATCTGCGGGAATACTATAGACATTGCGTCGTTTTATCATCTTCATTATTTGAGAGGAAAAAACATGAAATCATGGTTTGGCGCTCTTTTTATTTTAATTAATACAACTTATCTGCCTGCCCAGAATGAGGCGAAACCCGTATCGATGAATTTTTTGAGTGACTTAGAAAAACAGGTTTATTATGAACTGAACCGGGTTCGCTCTAACCCGAAAGAGTATGCGAAGCATGTTAAGAGAGTCATGGGATTATTTGACGGTAATCTCATGAAGTATCCCGGAGAAACGGCGATCATGACAACAGAAGGCGAGAGTGCGGCGGCAGAATGTTATGATTTTTTGATGGCGGCAGAACCAGTCGATACATTGCGCGTATCACGCGGCTTGTCAATGGCGGCGAGGGATCATGCCGACGATCAGGGTGAGACAACAGAAACAGGACACACCGGCCGCGACGGGAGCTCGCCGTTTGACCGGATCGAACGCTATGGGCAATGGCTTTCAACGGCAGGCGAGAACGTGGACTATGGAAATAATATCGCGCGTCGAATCGTTTTATCGTTGATTATCGACGACGGCGTACCGTCGCGCGGCCACCGAAAAAACATTTTTAATCCGCAATTCAAAGTGGTTGGCATTGCGTGCGGGCCGCATCAGCAGTATCGTTATATGTGTGTTATGGATCTGGCGGGAGGATTTAAAGCTAAGAAGACAGGCGCGACTGTGCGAGGTGAAGATTAGAAGGGAGAAGAGACTACAATCATCACATTTCTGCTTCCTCGGCCATGACCCCTATGGGTTACTTGTATTAAAGCTGGTTTTTCAGCGATGATAAATACTTTGAAACCTTTTGGAATAATTTTTCGTAGAAGTAGTTAGATTTACTAAAGACTTCAAATTTCTCCTCTCCTCCTCATAAGAAAGTCCCGCGGCGTTAAAACTGCGGGGCTTTCTATTTTACATCAGTTTTTGCCATTCTTCGTAGAGTTTGGTTATCTTTTCAGTAACCACGTGGTATTGATTCTGCAAATGTTGCGATTTTTCAGCCTTTTTGTAAACCTCAGGATCCGACAATTCCGTTTCAATTTCCAATTTTAGTTTCTCCTGTTCCTGAATAGCCCGTTCAATATCGGCAATTTTCTTTTGATGTTTTTTTTCTTCCGCCGCTAATTTTTTTTTCTCATCGCGTTCTGCGGCTCTTTTAGCCTTGTCTTCCGGGATAACGGGCTTGGATATCTTGGCGTTTTCAACAACCACTTCAACTTCTTTCAATTTGCAGTCGTGATAGTAATCAAAGTTTCCTAGATACGTTTTAATTTTACCGTCTCTTATCTCGATCACTTTGTTGACCAGATTATTCATAAAATGCCGGTCGTGAGAAACGATGAGCAAGGTTCCCTGAAATTCCGTTAACGCGCCCTGTAGAATTTCTTTGGATTGCGCGTCGATATGATTGGTCGGTTCGTCCAGAATGATGAAATTGGCCGGATTCAAAAGCATTTTTGCAAAAGCCAGACGCGATTTTTCACCGCCGCTCAATACGCCGACCTTTTTATAAATATCATCGCCTGAAAACAAAAACGCGCCTAGAATAGTTCGTAATACCAGCGGGGGCTGATTGGAGCCCGACGAAGCCACTTCTTCATAGGCCGTCTTCGCCGCATCCAATTTATCCGACTGCTGTTGCGCGAAATATTCGAGCGTGACGTTATGCCCAAGTGAAACCGATCCGCTGTCAGGCGTTTCAAAACCGGAGATGATGCGCAGCAGTGTAGATTTTCCCGCGCCGTTGGCCCCGATGAGCGCAACTTTCTCGCCGCGTTCCAGCGTCAGGTTGAGAGGTTTCAAAACGGTTCGGCCGTCGTAACTCTTGGAGATATCCTGAATTTCCAGTACTACGCGGCCGCTTTTCTGAGGTTGAGGGAAGCGGAACTGGATAGCTTTTTTTTCATCATCGGGAAGCTGGATCTTGTCCATGTGATCGAGAAACTTTATTTTGCTTTGCGCCTGTCGGGCTTTCGAAGCTTTGTAACGAAAACGGTCGATGAATAACTGAATCCGCTGAATCTCGCTCTGTTGGCGCTCGTATGAACTGAGCAGTTGTTCCTCGGCCATCGCTTTTTGTTCTTCAAATGATTCGTAATCGCCGTAGTAGTCCGTCAGAACAAAGCGATCCAACTCGGTAATACGATTGCAAACTTTGTCAATGAAGTAGCGATCATGTGAAACGAGCAGGATAGCGCCTTCATAATTATTCAGATAATTTTCAAGCCATTCGATCGATTCGATATCAAGGTGATTCGTGGGTTCGTCCAGCAGAAGCAGATCGGGATTTTGCAGTAACAATTTGGCGAGCGCAATCCGCATCTGCCAGCCGCCGCTGAAGAGTTCGCACATTTTTGTAAAATCGGATTCTTTAAAACCGAGGCCGACCAGAACCTTTGCCGCTTTTGACTCGATCGAAAAGCCGTCGAGGTCTTCGAAACGGTGCTGGAGATTTCCATACGTATCGATCATTTTATGAAACTCGTCCGATTCATGGTCGATCGTGGTCATCGCGATTTCGATCTTTTTCATTCTTTCATGAACGTCGATCACTTCCTCAAATGCGGTCATTACCTCATGGATCAACTCCTTGCCGTGTGCATGCAGCCCGTCTTGCGGCAAATAGCCGATCTGCAGATTTTTATTATGCGCCGCGACTCCGGAGGTAGGCTGAAATTGTTTATTGATGATCTTGAGCAGGGTAGATTTTCCCACACCATTGGCGCCGATGAGAGCCACGCGGTCTTTGCGGTTGATCTGCCAGCTTAGATCGCGGAAGAGTGCGCGTCCGCCGAAGTCGACGGTGATGTTAACAAGTTGAAGCATATATTATTGCCACAGATTCCCGGATTAAGAGAAAATTTGTTATTGAAAACCAAATTGCCACAGATTCACAGATTAAGAGAAAGTTTTTTATTAAAAACCAAATTCGAAACTAACCTTACAGATTATAAGATAACTCTTTTTGTAACTAACGAATTTTCACCAAAGTTGACAATTAGACCCAAGGGACACTTCGATATGGCGAGATAGTTTATCACCCAAGCGTAATGTTCGTCTACTATTCCTTTTTGAGCCTTGACTTCTAATATGATTTTATTAAACACTACAAAATCAGCATAGAAAAAATGGGGCAGGATCACTCCTTTATATTCAACCTTGAATTGTTTTTCACGGGCATACGGGATGTTGTTTTGATTGAACTCATGTTCTATGGCATCCTTATAAACTATTTCGAGTAACCCTTTGCCTAAAGTGCGGTGAACTTCCATGCATAGACCAATGATCTGATAGCTTTGTTCCTGTAACGGGTATTTATCTTCGGTGTATTTCATATTTTCTGATCTGTGAATCTGTGGCCTCCTACAATACAAAAGCTTCTGCGGCGCGAACACGTTTTGATATCGCCGGATGAGAATAGAACAAAAATTCCACCACGGGATGCGGCTCGTCGTCTGCCAGATTCATTAGAGACAACCGCTGCATAGCGCTGATAAAGGCGGTTTTGTTCTTGGTTTTATTCAGTGCATACGCATCCGCCTGTCGTTCATACACACGGCTCAGCGCATTATTGATCGGGCCGGTTATGAAGCCGAACAGCATCAGAAGTAATCCTAGCAAAGGCAGGGCGGCAAGGTCCGTGATAGACGTTAACCCGAAAACGGGAAGCAGAAGTTCGTATAACCATGACGTAACAAAAAGCCCGAGAAAAATACTGACCATGCTCAGCAGCATGCTCTTGGTAATATGTTTATGATAATAGTGGCCAACTTCATGCGCGAAAACAACTTCGATTTCCTCATCGGAAAAATTTTCGAGTAACGTATCCGCCAGAATGATCCTTTTGGATTTCCCGATTCCTGCAAAAGCCGCGTTCGCTTTTTTGGTGGTTTTGCTCATGTTAAATTCAAATATGCCCGAGATGTTCATATTTACGCCGGAACAAAGCCGGATCAATTTATTCTTCAGCGATTCGTTTTCGATGGGCTTGAATTTATAAAACAACGGGAATATCACGGTCGGCGCAATTCGCGCTAGCAGAACGGAAAACAAAAAGAAAACTATTGCAACGGGCAACCACCAATTACCCTGAAAAACGTTTAGGGAATAATAAAACACCAGGAGCAGCGGCAGACCGATAACGGCTCCAACTCCGACGCCTTTTAGATTTTCCTTTATCCACTGATAAAAAGTCTGATTGGACATACCGTATTGATGTTCCATCCGATATCCGGTGTAGTAACTGATCGGAAATGTCAACGCACTTTCAATAAATCCGATGATGACCACAAACCACACGAACCGGGTGTACATATTGCCGGATAAAGATTCCACGTAGCGGCTGATCGCACTGCTGAATCCGGTCATGACGATGGCTATGATAAAAGCGATGCCGAGCGCCGTACTGAATAAAGAAAGGGTTAATTTGATTCGGTTATATTTTTTTTTGTCAACGGTATCCGCGTTCATTTGCTTCCTTCTTTTTGAGGGCGCAATTTAAAAAAATATCAGCCAATAACAAACTAAAAAACCTTGAAAGAGGGTACGCGAAGATACTCCATGGAAACTTCGGCATTAACGGGCTAGACTTGTGCATTAAACCAATATAGTTTCTTAGAACAGATACAGTTTCCAGTTCAAATGGCTGATTAATAGAGTGGACTTAAAATCGCGAAATAAGCCCGAAAGACTCAATGCAAAGATTGTGACATAAATCTCATTGACATTTGATTTCGGGCATTGTAAATTTTTCAAGAGCAAATCGTAGCTCTTTCTAATTTTATGATTATTGATTCCTATGAAAAAATTCATCTACTTCCTCGAAGCCAAAAAAAAATCCAGAATCTTTTTAAACTTACCGTATTCTCAGTAAAGTGGAATTAAAAACAATATGAGCGATAATATTTTTCAAGGCTACCGTGGACACGCATTAGAAGTACTGAAAAAATACACCGCGCGAGTTTGGGCGGCCGTGGATGTCGAAACGACGCGCGGACTCTTTCAGGGAACTATATTGCCGCGCGCGGAAAACACGGACGATGAACATATCGTTTTGAAGATCAGCACCGGATATAATATCGGCCTGGACGTCAATACGATCACCGATATACATGAAACCGGATTTAAAAAAGCCAATTACCAGATTCCTGAAAAACAGTTTCCGAATACCAAAGGACTGCCGCACGTCAAATTATTCGGAACGGGCGGCACGATCGCCTCGCGTCTCGATTACAGGACGGGCGCAGTTATTCCGGCGTTTTCTCCGGGAGAACTGTACGGCGCGGTGCCTGAGTTGGCTGATATTTGCAATGTAGATACCGAGAAAATATTTGCCGTGTTCAGCGAGAATATGGGACCGAAGCAATATATCGCGCTTGCTCACGCCATCGTCAAAGAGATCAGAAGCGGCATTGACGGCATAGTGGTCGGCCATGGCACCGATACCTTGCAGCACACCGCCGCGGTGCTGACGTATATGGTGCAAAATTCTCCCGTGCCCATCATCATGGTCGGTTCCCAGCGATCGTCCGACCGTCCGAGTTCCGACGCCGCGCTGAATCTGATGCATGCGATGTTTACAGCCGGCACGTCGGACATTGCCGAAGTAATGGTGTGTATGTTCGGCCCGACGTCCGACGAGTACGGACTGCTTCACCGCGGAACGCGCGTCAGAAAAATGCATTCGTCCTATCGCTCCACATTCAGAACCATCGGCGACACGCCCGTGGCAATGGTTACCAGAAAAAAAATCACGCACATCAAAAAGGAATACAATCATCGCAGAAAAGACAAGAACGTGGATCTTTTTCCATTCTTCAGCGAAAAAGCGACGATGCTGTATTATTATCCGGGGATGAAACCAGATGTGATGTTCGCGATGATCGATGCGGGTTATAAAGGCATTATCATCGTCGGAACGGGCCTGGGGCATGTGAATAAGGAACTGTATCCGGCGATAGTCAAAGCAAAAGAAGAAGGCGTTTCGGTATTCATGGTGGTGCAGACGATCTGGGGTTATGTGCACATGTTTGTGTACGATACCGGGCGCGACATGATGGCCAAAGGCGTCGTGCCGCTGGGCAATATGTTACCTGAGACAGCGTACATCAAACTCGGCTGGGTGCTCGGGCAGGCCGAAGATCCCGTCGAAGTGAAAAAGATGATGCTCACGCCGATCTGTTCAGATATCACTGAACGCGAACCGTACAACGGTTATCTCGTCCTGCAGGGCGGCGTGCCGGAGGTAGAAGAGTTTGTGAGGAAGGTGCATAAGTAGGGTCGAACCGCCCCCTGTCTCCCCCGCCTTACCAAGGCGGGGGTCGTACTAATTCGATTAGTACGTGCCCTCTCCTTACCAAGGAGAGGGACAGGGTGAGGTTGCCGAACCCACGAATACCCTGACTAATCTCTATCGGATGGTTAAATTCATAACGTCTGTCGGCGCCATTTTATCGTAGAACTTAAAATCATGATAAATTTAATAACTGTAATATTGCTGAAACGAAATTGCCTAAAAACATTAACGGTTAAGGAGAAATGATCGATGAATAAGATTTTGTTGCTCTTACTTATTTTCACACTTACAAACGTATTACGATCCCAGACCACTCTCGACATCAATGACAGTGATATTAAGCTGACGCTACCAGCCAAATGGAAAATGGCCGGCGACGAAAATAATAAAGGAGTACGGCTTGTGACCATCGCCAGAGAAGCTTCAGCGACTTAAAGAACCGGAGCGTCGTACCGACATTTTCAATGGTCTTTGAGAAAGTACCCGTTAACCTTGATCCGATCAAATACAGTCTGAAATACCGGCATTTTAACGTGGAGGAAACATTCATTCATGAATCCGGAAAGATGGGTTTGAGATATGCCGTTGGGTACCGTGGAACTTATAAATACGACGACATTGAACATACGATCTATGCTGTTTACGCGGTAAATGGTGAGAACGGAATCCAAATAGTGGCCGATGTAACGACGGATCTTTTCCCGACTGTACAAGAAGAGTTTCTCCTCATGCTAAAAAGTATGGAACTGAAAACCGTGTATGACACCTCGATGGTTATGAAGACCCGGTTTGTTTCAGCAGGTGAGCTCGCATTTGAGAACTATCTCAATAATAAAAAAGATAAAAAAGCGGAAGCGCAAGTAATGGGATCGGGGGATTCGACTTACATTTTTTTCATCCTTGCCAAGAACACAAAGGGTCTCGGCGAGAAATTATATTACTTAGAGGAATTTGCTGCTCGGAATCCTAAATTAGGCCTTGATGAATTGTATTTTGAGAGAGGTATGGCCCGGCAGCACCTCAATATGTACGATTCCGCCCTGACCGACTTTATCAGATTGGAACACATGCATCCCAACGACCCTTCTATATATTATCTGAAGGGTGAACTGTATTCGAAGATCGACAGCTTTGCAACCGCGCTTACGTATGTGAATAAGACACTGGAACTGGACAAAGAATGGTATCTAGCACATTTTATCAAAGGGACATGCCTGGTAGAATTGAAACGATACGACGAAGCGATGAAAGCCCTCGACCTGGCGATCAAATATGACGAAAAGAATGCGCAGGCCGTTTTCATGAAAGGACGCGCTTATTACGGGAAAAAAGATTACAAGAAAGCGATCTCACTGTGGGAAAAAGTGAAGAAAATGGATCCAAGATCCACGGATTATGTGAATGGCTGGATCCAATATGCGGTCGATTTTCAGAAAAATAAGTAACGATTCAAACCGCCCCCACTTGGAATATTTCTCAAAACTTCAATAGTTCGACCCCCGCCTTGCCAAGGCGGGGGAGAAAAGGGGGCGGTTGCCCACGAATCCCTTGACAAATCTCTGTCGGGTGTGTACATTGTGAGCGTCTCATCGTGGTTCTTTTTCATCGTGGAGACTTCAATCATGATCAATTCAGAAACCGAAATTTTGTTTGAACGAAATTGCGTATATATCCCATTTTTACAGCGATACACGCAATTTCGGTAATGTATAAGTTATACGCTATGTGCCTCTCAATCCTAACATCTTAGTGCATGACCGATTTTGTATACAAGGATGGACTATATCGTCCGACGATAAAAACGATTTACATCTTCCTAGATGATGGAGGCCAACGAGAAGCTGACTATTATGGTTTCACTACCTTGCTGATCGACGAATTTTCTTTTCAATCACTTGAATCACAGGTTTTTTCCCTTTGCAAACAGTTCAATATCACAGAACTCCATGCCATGAAATTACATCAGGAAGGACAATTAATTGATGATATGAACACATACGATACATTCTACACTACTATTTTGGATTCCCTCGCTAGTGTTCTGGAAAAAGCCAATTACTGTTATCTACGATCCATTTTAGCTTCTAAGAAGATAATTGATAAGGTAAACAAATTTCATTTTGATACTCTCAAGGATAGCAGTGTTATAATGCGTGGGAAACCACTCCCAACAGAGATTTTGAAATTATATCAATATGTTGCATTTCCAGTAGATCAGAGTTTACACAAAATAGACTGTGACAGCACTGTTAGCATTAACTTGCAAGTTGATAGAAAAGACGAACTCGATTCAACAATACTGAACAAGAAGACATATTTATCTGGCCATCATGTATCGAATTTTTACAATGCGGCAGAATTAATTCCTCGGTTATTAAATATCCTTATCGAACTTGGCTTAAAAAAACAATGCAAAATATCCAACTTTTCAATTGTATCGGACAAAGTTTCTCCTGGAATTGGAGTGGTTGATGCCATAGCAAATTTTGGGTTTAATTTTGCAAAGTGTGCAATCAAACCTGTACCGTCGCAAACTGAACAAAGAAAATCTGATTTATTCACTCACTTTTTGAATCGAATAAGTTGGTCTACCGACCAAGTAACTACCGTAAAATCGTCAATCAGAAATTCAATTACATTTGAGAATGGAAGTTTCCATTATTTGACTGACACGCCCATTTCGGTTTTCGAGATGAAACATTAAGCGAGGCACACAGCGTATAACATGCGGCTTCCACGAGCCGCTTCGCGACGCCTTTTGATTTGACGATAGAGAGATTGTGGGCGTTGCTTCGCCAGTAGCTCGCTCACGTATTGAGTATGTTCTTAATTAACTATAATTTTCCTTGCGTGCGAGCTACTGCGTGTAGCCGCTCAGCGTTATCTTTGCAGAAAACGACAATTAAAAATATACGTGGAGCAGCGACCACTCCAAAAACGGGCGACACCGAAAAGCCAAACGAGTAGGACGAATTGAGGAATGAGTATGACCAACAGCGTAACCTTGCATAGGGTTCTTAAAGTAACTCCTGAAAAAGTATACCGGGCTTTTACGGATGCTAATGCCATGTCGTTTTGGATCCCGCCTTATGGATTTTTATGCGTGGTGCATCAGATGGATGTGCGTGTGGGCGGCAGTTATAAAATGTCCTTTATTAATTTTTCAACCGGAAACGGACATTCTTTTGGAGGAACGTTTTTGGAAATAAAACCGAATGAATTCATAAAACATACCGATAAATTTGACGACCCGAACCTGCCCGGTGAAATGATCACGTCGATTTCGCTCACGAAAGTTTCCTGCGGCACCGAATTAAAAATCGTTCAAGAGGGCATTCCTTCGGTCATCCCGGCAGAGATGTGTTATCTCGGCTGGCAAGAGTCGTTAGAAAAATTAGCAAAGTTAGTTGAACCGGAAATTCCGGATGCTTAATTTTTCCGGGCGACAAATCAACAAATGGAATAGTATTATTTCATAAAAACTAACTGCACGTCGTGTGTTATGAATATTCTAATTTCCGAAATGAAATCCCCCTATATCCCCCTTTTCAAGGGGGACAAATCCGAATACTGCATTAACCATTCCCCCTTGCAAAGGGGGTTAGGGGGATTGCTTGAATGGTCAATATTCATGCCTGTAATGATTGTTTTTTTATGCCTCTCCTCCTGCGACGGCATCGTCAATTGGATGTCCTTTCACCCGGACACGAATACCTATATAGCAGAAAAAGACCTGCCGGAGTATGTTCATGTAGTTAAGATACGCACGTCGGACAGCCTTACGATACAGGGGCTTTATTTTTCGGATAAAAACGATTCCGTCAAGTCGAAGATCATCGTTTATTTTCACGGCAATGCAGGGAATATGTATCATCGAATTACGGAAGGCGCGAAGTTGTTTGAGTTGGGCTACGACGTGCTGGTCGTGAGTTACCGAGGCTATGCGCGCAGTGAAGGGAGCCCGTCGGAGCAGGGGATCTATACCGACGGCAGGGCGGCGTTGGATTTCGTCACGCGCGATCTCGGATATAAGATGAACGACGCAGTGATCTATGGCCGCTCTATCGGAACGACGGTTGCGATCGACGCCGCGCAGGGGCTGGATATTGCGAAACTTATTCTCATCACACCACTATCTTCCGGCGCCGCGTATGCAGAAGCGAAAGGCTTGGAGTGGCTGGAATTCATGGTAGGAAAGCCCTTTCCATCCATCGATAAAATAAATAATGTAAAATGCCCGCTGTTGATTATTCACGGCGACGCGGACGAAGTGATACCGCAGAGGCTCGGCCTGGATCTGTATAAGGCATATTCGGGCATGAAAAAATTTATTTCCATTCCGGGCGGTGGACACAATAACCTGGATTATGTTTACCCCGATTTTTATTGGCGTTCGATCAAAGAGTTTTTGTATGAGTAAATAGACGGATCGTCATGCTGAGCCTGTCGAAGCAGGGCGGAGAATTAATAATGTCACTCTTTGGCAGCGGAATACGAAAAATATTATTGGCCGGTTTATTACCAGATATCATTTTCAAAGGAGACAAGATATGTCAGGATCTGTCATAACGCGCATCTGGCACGGTAAGACCAAAGCCGAGCATGCCGAGGAATATCTGGAATTTGTTGTCAAAACGGGCGTGCGGGATTACAAAAAAACGCCGGGTAATCTTTCAGTTCAGATCCTGAGGCGCATCGACGGCGCAGAGTGTCATTTCTGGACGGTGACGCGATGGAACAGCGTGGAGAATATCAAGAAATTCGCCGGCGAGGATTACGAAAAGGCGCATTATTATCCAGAGGATAAGAACTATTTATTAGAATTTGAACCTAACGTTATTCATTGCGAGACGTTTGATTATTGAGCCAACGGTCACCCTTACAGAACTCAATATTTACTTCACGCGAAGCGCCGCTCTTTGTTTCGCATCCCGCGTACTATCCGGCAGTCCGTATTTGTAATCGTAAATTGCTTCTTCCCAGTCGCCGTAGATCGGGTTGGGGAGGATGATAAATTTACTGCCCCACTGATCTTTCAGTTTTTCCACACCGTCAAAGCGTTCCGCAATACTCTTCTTTTCAAAAATGTACGTAAAATCATTAAGATTATCGCCGCAAAGTAGTACGACCTCGTGCGTCTCGGCCACTTTCAATCGGCGTTTTTCCTTGCCGCCGGGTTCTGTTCGCAGCAATACGTGGCTGTCATCAGCCTGCGGGAATCCCATTTTGACGAGGTTGGCCAGCGTACCTTCTTTTTCTTCGGACTTACGATTGGAAATATAAAAGACTTCCGCGCCTTTGGATACGGCATAGTTCATGAACTCCAATGCGCCGGGAACCGGAATGGACTGCGCGCCCTGGGT
Organism: bacterium; assembly: GCA_008933615.1. Lineage (NCBI taxonomy): Bacteria > bacterium. Next base: position 37,819 of record WBUR01000018.1, read on the forward strand.
CCATGCTTTCCACGTAGCCTGCGAAAAAGATCCATCCGTAACGATTAGGTTTGCGTTGTATGGACTGTTGTCCAAAACCGTTTCGTCAATGTCCACGATCACGGCGGGTTTTTTATCGAATTTATTCTGAAGCGCTTCGTCGAGCCTGAACTTTGCCAGCGCGTAGGCCTGATAACACAATGCGCGGTATTCTCCCGATGTCTGGTGCCATAGCATAGCATTGACCGCAATCGCGTTCTTTGATCGTTCGATGGTATTTGTCTGCGTGCGCAAGGCTGTGCAGGAAATAAATGTGAAGAAGATCAGTATGAAAATGTGTTTCATGTCGGTTTCTCCTTATGTGATATTAGGTTTGGGTATTGGTGTTATTTCCCCTTTAGCAAAGGGATTCGGTATTATTCCCCGTTAACAAAGGGATTCGGTATTATTCCGCGTTAACAAAGGGATTCGGTATTATTTCCCGTTAGCAAAGGGTTTCGGTATCATTCCCCCTCAGCAAAGGGTTTCGGTATCATTCCCCCTCAGCAAAGGGTTTCGGTATTATTCCCCCTTAGCAAAGGGTGTACACCCTTTGCTAAGGGGGAATTAGTGGGTACAAAAATTTAGCGGTTAATATAAAATCAAGCTTTCCCGAATAAACTCAAGCTTTCCCGAATAAACTCAAGCTTTCCCGAAATGTTTCATGATTGCGCAATTAATGCCCATACTAAAATTCAAATGTCCCCAACCGATCCGGAACGGTAACGTTGTTGAATCCTTCGACGCGAAGTGCCGCTGCGAAAGGCTGACTTTGCGTTTCTTCACCGTGAACCAGAAAAACAGACGCCTGCTTGCCAACTTTTTTTACGAATTTCATCAGATCGTTCTTATCCGCGTGCCCGCTGAATGAATTGAGCTTCACGACGTTTGCATTTACTGCATACTCCTCGCCAAATATTTTTATCGGACTGATTTTGTCTACTAATTTTCTTCCCAACGTATGTTCCGCCATGAACCCTACGATCAGTATCGTATTATTTGAATTCTCGATATTGTTCGCGAGATGGTGCAGAATGCGGCCTGCCTCGCACATACCGGAGGCGGATACGATAATACACGGTTCCTTGAGGTCATTCAACTTTTTAGACTCGTCGGCCTTTTTGATGTAACGCAACCCATCAAAGCTAAAAGGGTTATCGTTTTTCGAGAGCAAGTATTGCGCTTCAGCGTCGTAGTATCGCGGATATTTCTTGAACACTTCGGTCACATTTACCGCCAATGGACTGTCAACAAAAACAGGTATCCCCGGCACTAGTTTATTTTCATACAGTTTGTTTAAATGATATACAATTTCCTGTGTTCGCTCAACGCTGAAAGCCGGAATGATGATCTTTCCGTTCTTCTTAACGGTTTCTTTGATCACTCTGACCAGATCGCCTTGAATTTCTTTTGCCGGATCGTGAAGCTTATTTCCATAAGTGCTTTCCGAGATCAAAAGATCCAAATATGTGATCTGATCGGGGTCTTCGATGATCGGCAGATTGGACCTTCCGAGATCGCCGGTGAATCCCATACGCAACGTTTTGCTATTTTCAACGATCTCGAGCAGAAGCATCGCGGAACCAAACATGTGGCCCGCATTAAAAAAAGTTACCTTGACATTCGGAATGGGTTGAAACGTTTGTCCGTAATCGATGCCTTTAAAATGTTTCAGCGAGGCCTCTGCGTCTTTGATCGTATACAACGGTTTGCGGAGCATTTCGCCTTTTTTGGCAAGCCGCTTATTCATGAATTCTACATCACGTTCCTGAATGAACGCCGAATCCTGCAGCATCACCGTACAGAGATCAACCGTGGGCGCGGTACAATGGATGGCTCCGTTAAATCCCTGCTGAACGAGATTCGGAATATTTCCGCTGTGGTCAATGTGAGCATGGGAAAGAACCATGGCATCCACTTCCGCCGGATCGAATGGGAAATTTTTATTTCGGCTGAATGCTTCGTCACGTCGTCCCTGGAAAAGGCCGCAATCAAGGAGAAGTTTTTTCCCTCCAATGGTAAGAAGATGTTGTGAGCCGGTTACGCTTTTTGCAGCGCCGCAGAATTGTATGTCCATGATCTCCTCTAAATTTAGTGAATACGGCTAACCGCAAAGAGCGCAAAGGCCGCTAAGAAAATGCTTGACGTACTGTGCGGTTATGTTTTCGTTTTCATTTTTTCGTCATAAATAGTCTGGATCACATCGGATTCATAGGTGCGCTTGCCCTGCAAGTCGAGTTTCGCCATGGTGACCATTGCCTCCGCCACAACCAATGCCCGGATCGCGCGGTATTTCCGCCATCGCCCGATGAGAATGAAGCCGAAGATCCTGAAAAGGAACATGGCGATCTTTTCGCCAAGCCGGAATTCCGCGCGGTTTCCCAGCAACAGCGACGGGCGGAAGATATGAATGGCGCTGAATTTCAATCCTGAAACGGCTTCTTCTATGTTGCCTTTGACCCGATTATAAAAAACACCCGATTTGGATGACGCACCCAACGCCGTGACAATGAGAAGTTGCCCCGCGCCATTTCGTGATGCAATGGTTGCGATGTTATACGGGTATGTAAAATCAACTTTGTAAAACGCATCTTGCGATCCGGCTGTTTTTATGGTCGTGCCCAAACAGCAAAACACCTCGTCCGCTTTTATTAAGTGCGCATGGTATTCCAAATTATCAAAATCAACCACTTGTTGCTGCAACTTGGGATGTTGGAGCGGCAGTGCTTTTCTCACGAATACGATGACTTTGGAATAGAGTTCCTCTCGCAGAAGGGCATCTAAACACGAACTTCCAATAAGCCCGCCGGCGCCGACAAGTAGAGCAGTTCGCATATATACCGTGAATAGTTTGATCAAAAACTTATTAAATTTTACACAATTTTTTCAGTAATTACAGTAAAAAAGTTGTCTTTTCAGAAAAGTTTTATTACTATGAGTCATTCACAAAACACAGAGTTATTCACATCGTAAACAAAAGGAGTATTATCATGCGAAACATGATTATGTTCATGCTGGCCATCGCGTTGATCCCATCATTGGATGCACAGATTGCGATTCCCCGCCAGAGCCCAAAGGCTACCGTTACACAGACGGTCGGTATCACCGAAGTCTCGATCTCGTATTGCCGCCCTGCAGTAAAAGGCAGAGAGATCTGGGGCAAACTGGTTCCATACAACGAAGTATGGCGAACGGGGGCCAATGAGAATACGACGTTCACGATCAGCGATACCGTGAAGATTGAGGGAACGAAACTTGCGCCCGGGACGTACGGATTACAAACCATTCCGAACACGGACGAATGGACGATTGTATTGAGTAAAGACGCTAAACTTTGGGGCGCATTTAATTATAAACCTGAAAATGACGCTCTGCGTTTTAAAGTGAAGCCGCAGTCTGCTGAAATAGTAGAACGTATGCGATTCTCATTTGAAGATGTTACGGATAATTCGGCCATGGTGACGTTGCAATGGGAAAAATTAAAAGTTGTGTTCAAGATCGAAGTTGAAACCCAGGTTTTTACTCTTGCTAAAGCGCGCTCAGCCATTACATGGCAGCCGACAATGCAGGCAGCAAATTATTGTTTAGAAAACAACGTGAATCTCGATGAGGCGATGAAATGGATCGATATTTCTATAACGATCCAGGAAAATTACTGGAATCACCGAGTCAAAGCGCAATTGCTGACCAAATTCAATAAACAGGCAGATGCTGTAAAGACGATGGAAAAAGCATTACAGTTTGCGAAGTCCATGCCCGAACCGCCGTTTAATATGAAACAGACGGAAGATATGCTGGCCGAATGGAAAAAGAAGAAATAATTCATAACCCATAAGGGTCAAAAGCATACATACGACAGTGTGTATGCTTTTTTTTTGTAACAAAAGCGCTCGGTGGGCGTAAACTAGCCATTCAAATAAATTCATATCTTATATGCCATTCTTTTTTTCATCGCATTAAAATGAGGAGTTATCATGAAGCGTTTCACGGATTTCAGTTTTTGGATCGTCATCCTATCGTGTTTAGCGATCATGCAGTATGAATTGGTTGGCCAGGAAAAAGAAGTTAGGCCGAGCCCACCTGCAAAAGTTTCATTCAATTTAAATGGAAATGATATTGTCATTGACTATTCCAGTCCGTCCGTTAAGGGCCGCGAGATATGGGGAAAATTGGTTCCTTTCGATAAAGTATGGCGGGCGGGCGCGAATGAGAACACCACCATTTCGTTTTCAAAACCTGTTATGATCGAAGGTAAGAAACTGGTCGCAGGAACGTACGGCTTTCATACTATTCCATCAAAAAACGAATGGATCATCATTTTTAGCAACGATGCTAAGGAATGGGGCAGTTACAAATATAAACAGGAACGTGATGCGCTTCGGGTCACGGTGAAGCCGCAGGCAAACGCATTGCAGGAAAAGTTGGTCTATACCATTGACAAGGCCGATAATAAAAAAGCAAAAGCCGTATTGGCCTGGGAAAAACTAAAAATTGCATTCACCATAGAAAATGTTGAATAGTAATTCATTAACCAATGAAGGAGCGGTTAAAGGCGGGCTTAAAATAAAAAATTGACCGCAATAATCGAAAGTATTTGTTCCTAACTAATCACATACTAATAATAGGAGGAAAAAATGAAAGTAATTATTCACTCGGCATGGTTCGTAGCCATGCTCTCAGTTCTGAGCCTAACAAGTTTGTCATCGCAGGAATTGCTGATTCTGCCGGACGCAAGTCCCGCGGCCATGGTCATGCAGGAGGTCGGTATTTCCAAAGTAAAGATCAGTTACCACAGCCCCGCAGTCAATGGCCGTGAGGTTTGGGGCAAACTGGTTCCGTATGGCTGGGAGGCGCCAACTGCTTTTGGAAACGGTAAAGCAACGCCATGGCGCGCCGGAGCAAATGAAAACACAAGCATTACGTTTACGCACGATGCGATGGTTGAAGGCAAGCCTCTGCGCGCAGGCACGTATGGATTATTTATGGTGACCGGACCGGATCAATGGACGGTCATATTCAGCAAGAATTCAACCTCCTGGGGACAATTCTTTTATGAGGAATCCGAAGACGCTTTGCGCGTGACCGTAAAGCCGGTGGCAGTAAGTGAATCGCAAGATCGATTGAGTTACGGTTTCGATAATACTAATACCAAACAAACCACGGCTTATTTGCGCTGGGAAAAACTGAAAGTTCCTTTCACCATAACTTTTGACACACCGGCTATTGTTGTCGAGAACCTGAAGAACCAATTACGCAACAGAAATGCTTTTAGCGGAGCAATGTTGATTCGGGCAGCCAATTACTGCCTTCAGAACGATATAGCGCTGGATCAGGCTGCGCTATGGGCCGAACGAGCCTTTGCGTTTGGCGGCGGTAACGGGGCGCGATTTGCGAAGGCCACGATACTCGAGAAACAAGGTAAAATTGCTGAGGCGGACGCTCTGCGTAAGACGACTGCAGAGAATGCCAATGAAATTGAGATGAACGCTTACGGGTATGAAATGCTCGGCCAGAAAAAGTTCGATCAGGCAATTGAGATTTTTAAAACCAATACGGTAAGATTTCCTAAATCATGGAATGTCTGGGACAGCCTTGCCGACGGTTATGACCAGAAGGGCGAGAAGAAGTTGGCAATTGAAAATTACAATAAAGCTTTGAAGCTGGTAACGGATGACGGGAATAAAGGTAGAATCGGGGATATTCTGAAAAGATTAAACGCAAGCAAGTAGAATCTGATTTGGGTTGAAGTTATGAAAAGCCTGTGAGGTACTAATACTCACGGGCTTTTTCTTTTGTAAACGGCTGGAACGCAAGCGAGAGCAGCATGACCAGCACGCACCCGATTACATTGTACCAAAGAAAAGAAATTTCCGTAAAAAGAAAACATAGGATCACGGCGATCTCTGCAACAACTGCGGCAAAAAAAACCGAAGTTCCGCGAATGAATTTCATATAAAATCCGACTAAAAAAATTCCGAGTATAGTTCCATAAAACAGAGAACCCAGAATATTCACCGCTTCGATCAGGGACCCCAGCAGGCTTGCGAACTGCGCGAAGAAGATCGCGTAGATACCCCAAAAAACGGTCGCTAGCTTTGTAATAAGAACCGTTTGTTTTTCATCGCCGGAAGTGTGTATTTGTTTTTTGATTAAACGTCTGTATATATCGACCACCGTCGTGGACGCCAGCGCATTCAGTTCTGAAGCTGTCGACGACATGGATGCCGCGAATATGGCTGCAATCACCATGCCGACAAGCCCGACAGGCAAATACGTAATTACAAAATTCAAAAAAATATAATTGGCGTCGTTCGTATTGGCCGACGGGTCGTTAACCTTCATCAAAGCCGTGGCCTCAGAGCGAATAGCGCGAAGCCCGTCGTTGCTCATTTTTAATTCCCGTTGAATGGCGGCGATCTTACTTTCGTCCTTATCGTGAATGGCTGTGAGAAGGCTATTAAGTTGAATTTCTTTGTCTTTAAAAACAGTTACATGCTGTTCTTCTAATTTTTTGTAATCTGCTGCATACCGGCCGGTTTGAAGTTTTTGCGTTTCGACCGTGTTAAAAAAAACAGGGGGCGTGACGAACTGGTAAAATACAAACAACATGACGCCAAGAAATAGAATGGAAAATTGCATGGGAACTTTTACCAGGCCGTTACACAGCAATCCAAGGCGGCTTTGCGTAACGGATTGTCCGGTCAAATAGCGTCCGACCTGGGATTGATCCGTTCCAAAATATGCGAGTTGCAAAAACAGGCCGCCGATAATTCCCGACCATATAGTATAGCGGTCGTTCAGATTAAACGAAAAATCAATCGTATTTAGCTTTTCCATTTTTCCCGCAACGTGCAATGCATCGATAAATGACAGTTGCGGCGGCAAAAGGTAAATCATCGTGCCGAATGCAGCTATCATTCCGGCCGTAATGATGATCATTTGATGGGTCTGCGTCCAACTCACTGCGCGCGTGCCGCCGGAGGCCGTGTAAATAATGACCAGTCCGCCCATAATGATATTGGTCCAGTACAAGTTCCATCCTAGCAAAACCGACAATATGATCGACGGAGCGTAAATAGTTAATCCGGCGCCCAGCCCGCGTTGAATAGTAAATAAAAAGACGGCAAGCAGCCGGGTTTTCAGGTCAAATTGAGTTTCAAGATATTCATATGCCGTGTAGATCTTCAACCGGTGATAGATCGGTACGGCGGTCACGGATAAAATTACCATCGCCAGCGGCAGTCCGAAATAAAATTGAACGAATCGCATTCCGTCGATATAGGATTGTCCCGGCGTCGACATGAAAGTGATAGCGCTGGCCTGCGTGGCCATGATCGATAGACAGATCGTGTACCATTTCATATCATTACCGGACAGTAAATATCCCCGCATGTCTTTGCTGCCACGGCCTTTCCAGACGCCGTAGCTGACAATAAATACAAGCGATGATACTAAAACGATCCAGTCGAACGTTGTCATACAAAAACCGGTTGATTGGGATTAATTAAAAGCTGATGAGAAAAGATAGAATATGATTATCAGTAGTACCAGAAAGAAAATGACAAGCAGATACCATGATCGCCATGTTTTAAAGGGAGCCGGACTTGGTTCTGTCTCACGCATGGTTATCTGCTATAGTTGTTCAGTATTATTTGGCTTTTCCTGATGAGATCATATTAACAAAAATTTTATACGCCCCGGGAACGCCGGCGGGCAGTTGGCGGAACCACGAGTAGCCGCTATAAATAAAAACGCCTTTTCCGTAACGGGTGAATAACATACCGCCGTTTTTTGCGGTTTCACCCGGATCGTTAGCGGAAAATACGGTTTCATATTTAGCGTCCCAGGGGTTGGCGAAATAAAGACCGCGTTCCTGCACCCACCCTGAGAAATCCTGCTCTGTTATAAGGTTTGGATAACGCATAACGACGTGATCTTTTAAAAGTATACCGATGGGCGCATCCTCAAAAGTCACGCGCTCGTTGGTAATCTTAAATGGATAAGGTCCGATATTATCAACAGCCAATCCGCGCGGCGTATTATACTGCACGATGAGCGTTCCGCCGTTCTCAACATATCTCATCAATTTATTCTGCGCAAATTTTAATCTCGGCCGCGTATTGTACGCGCGAATACCGGCAACTATGGCGTCGTATGCTTCGAATTGCCCGCGTTCCAGCTCCTCATCGCTGATCAGCTTCACGTTGATTCCGAGTTGGCCCAGATATTCGGGAATCTGATCGCCTGAGCCCATGATGTATCCGATCTGCCGCGCTTCGGTTTGAATATCAAGACGAATGAGTTTGGCCTTTGCCGGCGGAAACAAAGTTTGGATAGGAATATGATCATACTGGATAGATTGAATGCTTTGTGTGTACATTTTTCCGTCGACCGCAGCCTCGGCCGTAAAGAATCCGTCGGAGTTCGAAGCGGGCGGCTGAATGGAAAATTGTAATTTCGTTTCGTCGTATTTATTTTTTAGTTCAAACGGGATAGATTCAGGGGATAAGGCCCATCCTTTGGGTAATTGTAGTCTCAGATTCCCGTTGACGTTCGCCGCTCCGCTTTTTAATGTTAGCGTAATAGTTTTCGGGAGGTTGCTTGAAAAAAGATAAACCTTTTCTTCGAGGTTCACAGCAACGGATGGAACTATGGCAAACGGCCGGTAACGTTCCCCTTTTACAGGATCGGTCCACCGGTACAGGACGGGTATGTGAAAACTTAGAAGTTCTCCGTCCGCCTTAACGATAAACTCAACATACAGAGCCGAAGGATTTTCCGCTGAACCGATTTTTTTTTGGTCATCAACTGCAAACATGCCCTTCGTTGGTTCTTTAGCAATCCAATAAGGCTCTGTATAGTTTGCATCGGAGGTAATGGTTACCTGGTTCGACGAACTTACGAATTTTCCTTTTCTAAGTTCAACTGATGCAAGTGTGTCGGGAGTCTGGAACGGAAAATTAATTTTTTGGAGTGCGAGCGGATACGTCGTACGATTGATGATCGCCGCCGTTATTTTTATTTGGTTCCCGGGTGCAGCTGCATAATCATCGGCAATCGCTTCCATCCAGATTCCAGCGCATGACCGGATAACCTCACGCAATTCTTTTTGCTTTTGTTTGACCCTGACATTGTCAGGTAATTGATTCATCTGTCGATAGGCTTTGATGAGTTGCGGAATTGAAGCGGAAGGATTTTCAGGATTGAATTTCCTGTAAATGTCGTCAAGTATTGCTCCGACTTCTTTACCGCCAGGAATACGCGACCAGGTTAAATCAATCCCGTCGAACAGATCGTTCGCCGCAGGCTCGCCTTTGGTCAGGTCAAAATAGTTTAATGTTTCTGCGCGTTGTCCGCTTACGCCGAATCCCTGGCTTTTGTGCATACTGCGGCTTTCCGCCGCCAATTCCGTGTACGACTTTCCAAGCAGCGGATCATATTCGCCGATATCCAATCGTATCAATGTACTTAGATCTGCCTTTCGTTCCTGCAATGCCGGAAGCCATGCGTTCCAAAAAATCCTTTTGGCCTGCCAAGGTTCGACGTATTTCAGTTGCTCAGGAAATTGAGAAGCGTCGGCGGCCAATGAAAAAGCTTCCTGCGCAATAATAGCAGACGCCGTATGTTGACCGTGCCCGCCTTCGCCGGTGGAAGGAAACCTGGTAATTATGATGTCCGGCTTAAACGAACGGATAACCCAGACAACATCTGATAATACCTTCTGTCTGTCCCAGATTGTGAAAGTTTCTTCCGGAGATTTAGTGTATCCAAAGTCGATCGCGCGCGTAAAAAATTGTTCCGCGCCGTCCAGTCTCCGCGCCGCAAGTAATTCCTGCGTTCGGATAATGCCAAGCAGTTCGCTCTGCTCGGTTCCGATCAGATTTTGTCCGCCGTCTCCTCGCGTAAGGGCAAGATATCCCGTTCGCAATAAGCGATGATTGGCGCAATAAGCCAGCACGGCCGTATTTTCGTCATCAGGATGCGCCGCGATATATAATACACTGCCCAAAGCCGTCAGTTTTTTTAATGAAGCCTGAAGTTGCGCGGCGTCAGGATTGGGCATTATTTGTCCTTGAAGAGGCGCGCTTATCAGATTGAGAAGCAGGAAACCTCCAAACAATAAACGAAAACATGTTTGCATAATGAATTGATTTATATTTTAGAATAGTGAAGAGTCATTACGTTTTTAACAATAATTTGTTGCATGTGCGGTGAGAATTGACCCGTTTGGTTCATTCTGTCCGGAGTTAAACCCGGTGATGATCGCCGCGCCAATTCTGGATTGATTTCTTAATATCATCTTGGCTCAAATTCTCGGCTGCCGCGCGTTTTGAGAGCTCAATAAATTCTTCGTCTTTGGCAAATCGCAGCCCTATAACCTGTTGTAGCGTGAGGCGGGGATCCATCAATTTTCCGGTTAATACAAAATGACGTAAATTCTCTTCAGCCCGAATCGCCCTATCCTGCGCGCGAAGAGCAAACAAACGTGCATAGAAATAAATGAATGTGAGGATGATGAACGTCAACACCATCATAGCGGCGTCTAATCTTCCATGGCCCCGGCTGTAAGCGTTTCCGAAATGTACGATGGAGCCTATTCCCAGGGCCAGCAGTAAAGCAAAAGCAACGAAATGAAAAAGAGGAACAATTCGCCGGTGATTGGCATAATTCTGCGTTTCCATGGTATCTCCTGGTTTATGAGAAGCAGCTTTTTAAGCTAAATTATATGCTGTTGACCTTTTTTTTATCAAGATAACTATCCACCGATAATGTTCCGGAGCCGTATATGGTTATCAGGCAAACCAAGAACAAGACCAGTGCAGAAAATTCCAAAGATTGATCTTTTGAAAAAAGGCCTTCTTTCAAGTGCACTAAAAAAACGGCTCCAAAAAGGATCGGCAGTTGTATCGCCGCGCCGATGCGTGTGATCATACCGATGGCCATGAGAAGTCCGCCGGCAATATGTCCCATAGCAACATAGTGAACGAGCAGGGTATTCCATGCGCTGTAATTGCCGGACTCCATTACCAGAGAAGCTACATAATCCGGCTGCCATAAAAAATAAATTCCTTTGACGAGTAAACCGATCCCCAAATATATTCGCATAAGGTCAAAACACCAATCACGATGTTTTTCAATCCAATCGATCATATCTTTCATTTTTTTCATTGATCCTCCTTTGCGAATAAGTTAATAGACAGGAAAGATTTATTAGGGCAGCGGCGCCCGGTCATTGTTTATATATTTTACCATCCTTCATAACGAAACTTACATTTTCAAGAACGGAAATGTTCTTTAACGGATCTTCTTTCACGGCGATAATATCCGCATATGCGCCGGGTGAAATTTCCCCGATCTTTCCCCAGGCGTCGAGCATCTCGGCGGCCATGCTGGTTGCGGATTTGATCGCCTGCATCGGCGACATACCCCATTTAACCATGTAGGAAAATTCCTTCGCCTGATTTTCAGTCCAGGGGAAACCGCCAACGTCCGTTCCGAAGACGATTTTTACGCCGGACTTTAATGCCTTATTGAAGACCGTGGGCAGGATTTCATTAAATTGTTTATTGATCGGACTACCTGCCGCCGCGCGTCCTTCCGCGACCCAGACATTTACATATATGGTAGGGCACCAGTATATGTTTTTCTCGATCATGAGCCGCATACACTCGTCATCCATCGCGAAGCCGTGTTCGATGGAATTGGCGCCGGCATTAATCGCATAAATGATTCCGTCCCGTGTTACCGCATGCGCGGCCAGTTTTTTTCTGGAAACCTTGGTTTCATCGCCGATGGCGGTGATCTCTTCGTTCGTGAAATTGGGTATACTGCGGAATGAGCCGTCGGGCAGGCGATAGTAACCGCGGTCGGCATAAATTTTGATCCAGTCAATGCCATAGGAAATCTGCTCACGAACCGCTTTTCGCGCTTCGTCAGCGCCGGTAATTTCCTGCACGCCCTTCGGCATGTGTAATTCCCAGGCATAGGTCTTATTGCTCAAGATATAGTGTCCGGTGGTGTTAATTGCGCGCCCCGAAACATACATGCGCGGCCCGTCTATTACGCCGTTGTTGATCGCCTTTTTTAGATCCACATCAGCATACATAGCTCCTTCGGTTTCGACGTCGCGCAGCGTGGTGAACCCGTTCATCAACGCGATTTTACATGCGAGCGAAGCGCGCAGGGTGCGATAGGGGATAGATTCCTTCAGTATTTGTTCCGCATAATCCTCTTCGGTAATGTCGCCTTGAAGCAAAACGTGTGTGTGTCCGTCGATAAGCCCCGGTAATACGGTATATCCGGACAGATCGATAATTTTAGCTCCTTTAGGAATGGAGAGATTCTGTCCGACCTGTTTTATTATATTTTCTTCAACAATGATCACGGCGTTTTCTGTAACCTGATCTTTTTTTCCGTCAATGAGTCTGCCGCATTTGATGGCAGTCGTGTTTTGCGCAAGTGCAGGAAAAGCGAGAACTAGACTGAAAAGAATATATTCAATGATTTTCATAACAAACTCCCATAATTAGTGAAAATGAAAAAAAACGATTCTTCCTGAATTATTTTCCTTTTTCAATATCTACATTCATTTCTTTAAAAGCGCCCCAGCCTCCTGCAACTGAAAACACGTTGGTATAACCCATTTTCTGGAGGTTATCGGCGACCAGCACTGATCGGAAACCGCCGCCGCAATACAAATACAGCGGCTGCGCCATGTCGGGATGTTTTTTTTCGATATCGCGTTCAATAATCCCTTTCCCCAAATGTTCCGAACCTTTAACATGTCCGGCGGCATACTCACTTTCTTCCCGAACATCGATCAGTGCAACCTGCGGATCGGTTTCCATCGCAGAAAGCGTTTCTTCCGTGCTGACTTCTTTGATATGTTGTTTGGAATCGTGTATCAGTTTCAGAAATGCAGGGGAGTGGTGTTTCATTGCCGGTTCCTTCAGATGGTTTCATATGAAATAAAAACAGAGCGGGACGGCTGTCCCGCTCCTTGCCGCCGTTATTTTTTTTTGTAACTGTGCTTATGCGCCGAGGTAATTTTCTTCCAGCGTATTTTTTCTGCCCGCGCGGCATTCGCATCCTGACGTAATTCAAGATATCGGATTTCTTTCTGCATCTTTAAATAATTATTGAACCGCGCCTGATCCAGAACGCCATCGTTCAAAGCCGTTTGAACGGCGCATCCGGGCTCGGTCTGATGCCGGCAATCCCTGAAGCGGCATTCGCGCGCCAAGGATTCGATATCGTCAAAGGCGCTGCTCAGACTCTCTTCACCGCTCCATAACTGCAACTCACGCATGCCCGGCGTATCGATCAGTAATCCACCGCCGGGTAAGATGAATAGCTCCCGCCGGCTGGTCGTATGTTTTCCCGTATGCGTGATATGGCGAACTTCCTGAACTTGTTGAATTTCGCTTCCAAGCAGTTTATTGATGATCGTCGATTTTCCTACGCCTGAAGAACCGAGCAATGCCGCCGTTTTCCCATGGCCGATACTCGAAGGAATCGTATCCATACCTTCGTGCAGCATCGCAGACAACACATGAACCGGAATACCCGGAGCGATAGATTTTACTTCCGTTAATTTTGCATCGACGTCGGAACAAATATCCGCCTTGTTAAGCAAAATAACGGGCTCAGCGCCGCTTTCCCGAGCCATGATGATATAACGCTCGATCCGCCGTATGTTAAAGTCTTCGTCTAATCCTGAGACGACAAAAGCGATATCAATATTTGCGGCAACGATTTGTTCTTCCGTTGTCTCGCCGGCAACTTTTCGCGAAAACTTGGTTTGTCGCGGCAAGACGGCATGGATCGATGCGTAGCTGTCATCGGGAATGGCATGAATAACAACCCAATCGCCGACGGCCGGAAAATCTTCGCGCCGTTCCGCGTCAAATCTGAATTTGCCTGTCACTTCGCCCGTCAGCTGGCCAATTTCAGTATATATCTCATAACGTTCTTTATGTTCAACCAATACCCGCCCAACCGAAAAGTTCTCGGAATGAAACGACTGAAAATGTTTTTCAAAAAAAGAGTTCCACCCTAAGGATTTTAAATTCACCGGTGTATCCTCCGCTATAAATTTGTGTGTTTTTCAGTTACGGAAGATGCTGTATTGAATGGATAAAGGACAAGAAAAGCTGGTTTCATTACGATGTCCAATTGTATGCTGATCTCAGCATACGCAGTAGGAATGCGTGAAATGAGAATTTGCCTCAAACCCTATTTCGTATCAATTACCCGTAACTGAGTAAATTATTTGGGTACGGACATTTACGGCAAGCATAGATACTCCTTTGTTGGTTTCGAGTAGGTTACTTAAGCGGGTGAATTAAAGCAATTAATAAATACTAATTTGTGTACGTGAATAAAAAGTACAGCAAAAGAACATAAATTCCCGTCATCGAGGCCGCGTCCAGATTGTTCACGGATTTTTCCTGTTCGAGGTACTGATGCAGGGTGTGAAATAACGGGAATAACAGCAACATCAGAAGACAGGTCGTGATATTGATCGGAATAGAATATATTGCATTGCCCGTAACAAGGCCGCTGATGCCGATAAGAAGAAGGGCAAATGGAAGCAGAAGAAACATGACCTGAGTAAGTCCGCCGAATACATTGCTCAGCGCGATTCCGAGTTCGCCCCGCCTATGCGCTTTGTATACGATGATGTATTCGCTGATACCTGCGAAAAGTGCAAGCAGTGCGGCCGTCGGAACAGTTGGTAAACCAATGCTATTGAGAGCGGTCTCTGCAAAACCTCCGATACTGTCGCCGCCGCAGTACGCTCCGAAGACGCCGAGAAGGAACATTGTGGCAATGCCATTCCAGCTTGTGTCATGTCCAAGATTTTCAGGATCGGGAGGAAAGGATTCTGCGTCATCTTTACCTTCGCCGTAATAGCGAACCAGCATCAGCACATAATAACCGTAAATAACAAAGAGAATAATTCCGATCAGGATAAGATCAAATCCTACAAATGTCGTCCGTGACATCTCCACGCGCATAACCAGCATCACAATACCGATGATCAACGTGATCGCGCTGCCGGCGATAAGCAGTTCGCCTCCGGCCCTCGTGAGTGAGCGGGGCATGGTATAACAACCGTCGTGATCTTTCGGCAGGAAGAAAGAATAAATTGAATAGGCGAGCGCATTGTTAAAGATCGTTATGATCGTGGTAACATAGGCCGCCAATGGATCGATAAGAATGAGAAATGCAATCACGACAAATTCCGGCAGCGTACTCAGCATCGAGCCGACGGTACCTGAAATAAATCCGTCCCATTTATATCTCGCGCCTATTCGCTCGACGCCGATAATGAAACCTTCGCATGAACCCTGCAGAATGAACATACCGCAGATCAGTTGAAAAACGGCAAATTCTATTTCATATGCTTTGACTGAAATCACCGGGAAAAGGTCGTTATACAATACCATGGCCCACATGATCATACCGATGCCCATGAAGCGCTGCCACATGGTGATACCGCGGTACTGGGCCTCGAGCGCGCGCATGGCTGTCGACAACCAGACATTCTTTTTGGGTAAGGTGACCGCAATGCCCTTGAGCCGTTGTACCATAAGTTCCTCAAGAGCGCGTTTGAGTTCCGGCGACTCCGCTACGGCAACATCAAATGAATCCTTATTTATTTTCCACACGATCATATCGGTTTCAGCGGTAACGGTCGCCGTTCTTTTGTCGCCGGTCAGAAGCGCAATCTCGCCGACTACGCTGCCGGCGCCTACATGCCATGCGTCAGTGGAATCTGTTCGATGCACGCGCGCCAGCCCCTGTTCGATAAAATACAGCGCGTCGCCCAAATCGCCTTGGCTCATGAGAACGGTTCCGGCAGCGTACGGTAATTGTTCCACAAACGGTACCAGCGAAAGAATTTCTTCGGCAGGCAGTGCGCGAAGAATTTCAATTCGGCTCAGTCTTTTAAGCACTTCAGATTTCGGATGTTTTTGCAATGCCTGGGCTGGGTCTGTTTTACTCATGTGCGGTTTTGCTTGTTTGATAAACAAAATTCCAACGTTGTAATTTTAATTCAAAAATAAAGCCCGCTCCTCCGGACTGGGCATTCGGCACGATGCCTTCTTTCCGAATATTTTATAGCGGTTATTCGCTACAATGTCATAAAAAAAATCGCGAAGGAACCTAGGAAGGATGTAGAACACCGTTGTTAACTTCCAGATTCCGCCAATTTTAATCATAATATGCAGAATAGCATCCGATTTATAATACAGGGCTCCGCAGTCTTTGCATACGATCGTTTCCGGGTTATTCGTTAAAGAGCCGGGCAATTCGCGTAAAGCCGTTTCGCCCTGCAGCGGCGCAAAAAGAAAAATTCTGTTTTTATCATGCCGTATAAGAAAATCTACAGCGCGATTGCATAACCCACACACGCCGTCAAAAAAAATGATTGGTTTTTGAGCCATACGCCTATTGTTGGGAATTCAAAAACGTCTTGCCGAATTGGTGTATCAGTTTCGGAAAATGATCCCTAACCATGAGCAGCGACGGCTGCAGAATGTTGCCAACTAAGGTTTTGTCGTGAACGTCAAACGCCTCTTGGCGCGTTCTTGTCAGCATACGATTAACAGGATAGATAAGATTATTTAGGTCAATATAAGTTTCAAGAAATCGAGTTACAAGAAATTTATTAATGAGATCATCTAACCCGTCGAGCTTGTGATCAAAATGTTTTTCCAGTATATGAACTATGTCTTTTACCCGAATTGCGCCGATTGATTCATAAAATCGCCGCGCAAGATCTGATGATTGTGTCAACAGTAAGTGATCCAATAGTATCTCGACCAGAACATGAGCCAAAAAAAAAGGCCGTATGTTCAGTTT
Organism: bacterium; assembly: GCA_008933615.1. Taxonomy (NCBI): domain Bacteria; species bacterium. The sequence goes on from WBUR01000018.1 coordinate 54,709, forward strand.
TTCAGAAATTTCCTTCTTCAGAATATTGCGAGTGCCGTCGTAGGAGTTTTTGAAAAAATCAGAACGATGAAAAAACGTATCCATTTCCAGGTGGTTGAGAATTCCCTGCCACAGTTCGCTATGGTTCGCATGAATTTGAGATGCATGAAAGCGTAACGTTCGATCGTACACGCTCAGTATATCCGGCAAAACGACGCCGAAATGAAATTCAGCCGAAGCGGGGGTATCTACGGGCTGTTGAGTGTTAAAATAGTAATGAGTAAGGTAGTTCATTTACTAAAATCCGGGGTTCTTGCTTAAAGAAGATACATATATGTCGACAGGATAAAAAGGCCATTTTATATTTGACTTTTGATTGCAAATCCTGTATAATGGCCTCGCTTGAACCCACGTTCGGGCTAAATAAATTAAAATGTTCGCCTTAAGCGGACTACCTTGATTAACCCAAGGCTATCTACTGGTTCTTGGGTCACAAATAATTCAGGTGAAGGAATAGAGAGTTTGGCACAAATTAATATCACCTTTCCCGACAAATCGGTAAGACAGTTCGACGCAGGTATTACGCCGCAAGGTATCGCTGCGTCCATCAGCCGCGGCTTAGCGGAAAAGTGCGTTGCCGCGGAGATCAACGGCAAAACGGTTGATCTGAGCTATCCGATCCAGCAGGATGCATCCGTTAAATTATTGACCACAGATACGCCCGAAGGCATGCAGATTTTCTGGCATTCTTCGACGCACGTGATGGCGCAGGCAGTAAAACGCCTTTGGCCCAAAGCGAAGCTGGAAGACGGACCTCCGACGGAAGCGGGATTTTTCTACGATATTTTATTTCCGGAACCGATCAGTCAGGACGACTTTCCGAAGATCGAAGCGGAAATGGCGAATATCGTGAAGGAAAAATTTTCAACTTCACGAAAAGAACTTTCACAAACAGAAGCAATTTCATTTTTCAAATCCATCGGTGAAGACTTTAAGATTCCGATTATAGAAAATGTTCCTTCAGGCGATACGATCAGCACCTACACGCAGGGCGAGTTTACCGATCTGTGCCGCGGCCCGCATATCCCGAATGTAGGGATGGTCAAAGCATTCAAGATCATGTCCGTGGCGGGCGCATTTTACAAAGGCGATGAAAATAATATTCAGCTTCAGCGTTTGCGCGCCATTAGTTTCCCGAATAAAAAGCAGTTAGATGAATACCTGCACATGCTCGAGGAGGCTAAGAAAAGGGATCATCGCAAACTCGGCCAGGAACTTGAATTATTTTATCTTTCGCCTAAAGTTGGCGGAGGCTTGCCGCTTTGGCTTCCCAACGGAACCACTTTACGTGAGACGCTGGTTGACTTTCTGAGAGATGAACAAAAAAAACAAGGCTATCTGCCGGTTGTGACGCCTCATATCGGAAATATTGAATTGTATAAAACCTCCGGACACTATCCGTATTATAAGGATTCACAATTTGCGCCGATCACGATGGGAGACGGCGAACAATTTCTTCTCAAGCCGATGAACTGTCCCCATCATATTCAGATTTACGCATCCAAACCGCGGAGTTATCGCGATCTTCCGATTCGTCTGGCGGAATTTGGCACCGTGTATCGGTATGAGCAATCGGGTGAATTGAACGGCTTAACCCGCGTACGCGGATTTACCGTGGACGATTCCCACTTATTTGTTCGTCCGGACCAGGTCAAAGAAGAAATGTGCCGCGTCATATCGCTGATTCAGTATGTGTTTAAAACGCTCGGATTCAAAGACTTCAGAACGCGTCTTTCTTTCCGTGATGATAGTAATGAAAAATACGGCGGCGAGATTGCACTTTGGGAGATCGCGCAGAAAGATATTCAGGAAGCGGCGGACGAAATGAAATTAGATTATTTTGTCGGCATTGGCGAAGCCGCTTTCTACGGCCCTAAAATAGATTTCATGATCAAAGACGTGCTTGGCAGAACCTGGCAATTGGGCACCGTTCAATTGGACTATGTATTGCCTGAGCGGTTCAAAATAGAATACACCGGAGCGGATGGCCAGAAACATCGTCCCATCATGATTCACCGCGCGCCGTTCGGTTCGCTGGAGCGATTCATCGGAATTTTGATCGAACAGTTTGCCGGCAATTTCCCGGTTTGGCTGGCACCCGTGCAGGCCATTCTGCTGCCCATTTCCGACCATCACGCGGCTTATGCGCAAGAAACGAAAGAAAAACTAATCCTTGCCGGAGTACGAGCCGATATCGACACGCGCAATGAGAAGATCGGTTATAAAATTCGCGAATCGGAATTAAAAAAGATTCCGTATATTCTTGTGGTCGGCGACAAAGAATTACAAAGCCGGTCGGTATCCGTTCGTCGCCACGGCAAAGGCGACCTGGGCTCGCAGGCAACAGGTGAATTTTTGGACAAAATTTCGAATGAAATCAAAAATAAAGTTATGGAATAATAGTGATCATTCTAAAAAAGGAGAACCGCCATCAGTAAAGAAGATAAAATCAGAATGAACGAACATATCCGTGTGGCGAAAGTCCGCCTTATCGGATCGACGGGTGAACAAATCGGCGTGGTCGACACCGTCGAAGCGCTTCGTAAGGCGCGCGAAGAAAATCTGGATCTGCTGGAGATTGTGCCCAATGCGGAACCGCCGGTTTGTAAGATCATTGATTACGGCAAGTACCGCTACGAGATCCAGAAACGGGAAAAAGACGCCCGGAAAAAACATACCCATCAGGGGGAAGTAAAAGAACTTCGGTTTCGCCCGGCAACGGATGACCATGACTACCAGTTTAAAATGAAACACGCTTTTAATTTTCTAAAAGACGGCTATAAGGTCAAATTGGTTATCGTCTACAAAGGGCGTGAAATTACGAATAAAGAATTTGGTATCGAGTTAGCCGAGCGCATGGTAAAGGACCTCGACGAGGTTGGTAAACTGGACGACCAGATGAAATTTGAAGGACGCAATATGGTGATGGTATTTGTTAAGAAATAGCATCACGAAGGAAAAACATTCCCTAATCAAAATCGAAATTAAACCAAAAAGGAGAATATACAATGCCAAAAATGAAAACGAACAGCGGCGCAAAAAAACGATTTCAGTTGACCGGTAAAGGAAAATTGATGCGGAAAAAAGCAACCGCGCGCCATCTTTTAAGCAGTAAATCCAATCGCCGTAAAAGCGATCTGGGCGGAAAACATCTTGTGGACGATACCGACGTCAACCGCGTGTTGACCATGCTGGGTAAGAAGTAAGCGACTTAAGAAATTATAATCATTTAATAGGAGAAAACCATGCCACGTTCAACCAATAACCCGGCATCCAAAGCTCGCCGCAAGAAGATATTTAATCAGGCGAAGGGCAATTTTGGTAAAAGAAAGAATGTACTGCGTACCGCCATTGAAACGGTCGAAAAAGGAATGACCTATGCGACGCGCGATCGCAAGCTGAAAAAGCGTAATTTCCGTTCTCTGTGGATCGTCCGCATCAATGCGGCTGTTCGTGAACACGGAATGAGCTACTCAAAATTTATCAGCTCTCTGAAGAAACATAACATTGACATCAACCGCAAAGTTTTGGCCGATCTGGCGATGAACGATGCAGCGGCATTCAACAAACTGATCGAAACGGCAAAACAAGCGTAGGTGATCGGTTGTTGATTTTCTAGTTGAAAACTGCTGATTTTGATACGGGCATTTAGCGATTTCCATGTTGCTAAATGCTCTTTTTTTTGTATATTTAGTTCGTTTATTTACGGAGGTTTTTACATATAAGTCATGATTGAATTAGAAAAAATTAAAGAGCAATTTCTCTCCGAAGTTGACGGAAAGAAGCTCGGCCGGTCGGATTGGGAGAAGATTCATACCAAATATATTGGCCGAAAGGGTTTGATTACGGAGGCGACGATTCAATTGAAAGACCTTCCGAAAGAACAAAAACCACAGTTCGGGAAAGTATTAAATGAAGTCAAGAGTTTTGTTGAAAAAAAATTAGGAGAAATCAAGGAGGAACTGCTTAAATCGGAAGATGCGCTTCAGGATCATTTTGATTTTACTCTGCCGGAGCGGAAACAATTTATCGGCCATACTCATCCTCTGACGCAGATACTGGATGAGATCAAATCCATATTTGACAGCATGGGTTTTACCGTTGCGGACGGACCGGAAGTTGAACTTGACTATTACAATTTTGAAGCGGTGAATATTCCGAAAGATCATCCCGCGCGGGATATGCAGGATACTTTTTTTTTCAGCGATAACGTCGTGTTAAGAACGCATACGACGCCCGTGCAGGCGCGCATGATGGAAAAACAGAAGCCGCCGATCCGCATTATATGTCCTGGCAGAGTATACCGTAAAGACACGCCGGATGCGACGCATTTGCCTGTGTTTAATCAGGTTGAAGGGTTGGTGGTCGATGAAAACGTCACGTTCGCTGATCTAAAAGGAACGATTGGCACATTCGTTCATCGAATGTTTGGTAAAGAAATCGGCACGCGTTTTAGGCCGTCATTTTTTTCATTTACGGAACCCAGCGCTGAGGTTGATATCAGTTGTATTTTCTGTAAGGGTAAAGGTTGCCGTGTATGCAAAAATTCAGGCTGGATCGAGATCATGGGATCCGGCATGGTCAATCCGAAATTATATGAATATGCAGGATATGAAAAAGGCCGTTACAGCGGGTATGCGTTCGGTATGGGCGTTGAGCGCATTGCGATGTTAGCTTATGATGTCAACGATCTGCGGCTGTTCCTGGAAAATGATATTCGTTTTTTGCGGCAATTCTAAAGTGTCGAAAAAAACATAAAAGTTAAGAAAGGTTAAATAATGTTTGGTGTATTGAGGTTTTTGCTTTTAGGTATTTTGTTTTATGCCGTATTTAAAGCGGTGCGATTTATTTTTCAAATGACGAATGCAAATCGGCATCGTCGACAAGGCGGTTTTCAGAATCAAAAACACAGCGATCCCTCGAAAGAGGTTAAGAACGCGTCGTTCAAATCGGAAGACGTTCAGGATGCGAATTTCAAGGACATAAAATAATGTCCCATCCGGATATGCACGCAAAATAAACACATAGGAATTATCATGATAAGAGATATTGTCAAAACAAGTAACGCACCGGCGCCGATCGGGCCTTATAATCAGGCTATTATTGCTTCCGGCAAAATGATATTCACATCGGGACAAATATGCATCGACCCTAAGACCAATCAGGTTATGGCATTGGATATCAAAGGACAGACGCGCCTTGTGCTGGAGAATATTAAGGCGATATTAACGGCCGGAGGTTCGAGCATGAAAAATGTAATCAAGACATCAGTGTTTTTGAAAAATATGTCGGATTTCACTGCAATGAATGAAGTCTACGCTGAATATTTATCTGAAAATGCACCAGCGCGCTCAACCGTTGAAGTTGCACGACTGCCGAAAGACGTACTGGTAGAAATTGACTGTATTGCTCTGGTCGATTAGCTTATCTGTAATTTGTATGGACGCATAATGCTATGCGGTTCTCACTAACATTACTATAAAAAAGTATGAATCGTAAGTGGTTTGTCGTGATTAACCCGGCCTCAAACAGGGGATCGGGGGCGAAATCTGAACCGGAGATCCGTCATTGGTTAGACAGGCAAAAGATTGACCATGATGTTTTGGTTACCACCCAATCCAGCGAGGCTTTGCCGTACGTAATTGAAAAAACGTATAGTCACGACGTCATCATTGCCGCCGGCGGCGATGGAACCGTTCACGAGGTCATCAATGGGATGATGCAGGCGCGCGTTAAAAACGGAAAAAACGATAACATGGCTGCTCTGGGCGTTCTGCCTATAGGCTCCGGCAATGATTTTGTCAAAATGATTAATATTCCCGTACATCTCCAAAAAGCGTTCAATATCCTGGAACAAAAAAAGATCATGCCCGTGGACGTAGGGCAGATAAGTGTCGATGGAAATCATACACGTTTTTTTAATAACAATATTGGGGTTGGTTTTGACGCTTATGTGAATTATGAGAGCATCAAAATAAAACATCTTCGCGGAGTTGCTATATATTTAACTGCGGTGCTCAAATCGTTATTCAAATATAAGCCGCCTTTTATGCGGGTTGATATCGGCGGCGAAAAATTCAGCCGCAACATTTTGATGTTAACTATCGGTAACGGGAAATGCTCCGGCGGCGGATTCTATATCACCCCGAACGCTAAAATAGACGACGGGTTCTTTGACGTATGCGCAATAGATGCGATGGGCAAAGGGCGTATGCTTTCGAGCTTGGTGAAAGTAATGAAAGGGGCGCATCTGAATGTGGCCGGCGTCATGCTTCGGCGCGCGACGGAGGTTGAGATCCATTCTGACGAGGCGCTTCCTATTCATGCTGACGGCGAAGTAGTCACGCTGGATGCGCATGAAATCAAGCTCAAGATCATACCTTCAGCTTTGCAGGTCATTCACGGTAATCACATGGCATTATAATTTTTAGATATGGCAGATAACGAGAAAAAAACGGCGGACTCCTCCGAAGATAAATCCGAGGCGTATTATCAGGATGAGGTTCAGATCGTCGAATATGAATTGACAACCAAGAAAGCGTCGCGTCGTCAGCGGCATGTCGTTGAAGATTTTTCAATGGACGGGCTTTTTCTTGATACCATGTCTTTGATCGAGGACGTCAACAAAGAGACGACGTTCAAGAAACAGAAAAAATCTTTCGAACAGGAACGTGAACGTCTTTTGGAAGAAGCCGGCTCCAATCCACAGACTCAACTCGAAGTCATTCAGGCCTACTCGGTTAATTTCATGCGTAATGTTTCGGACGAATTGACCGGTCTGGCTCATGAGATCGAAAATCAAAAACTAGTCGTAGGCCGGAATCAGGAAGTGGCCAATCAGTGCTACAATGTTCGCGAATGTCCTGATCATGCGTGTATTGCCTATCAGGCGGTGAATCCGCGATGCTGGTTTGTTGCCGGCGAAAACTGCGGATGCCGTACGCATTTGGGAATCCCTTCCTGTTATGAGTGCCAGGTTTTTCAAATGGCTACGAAAGATCCGGTGACGCGCATCCGCGAAACGGTATTTTATGTGCTCGGATTAGTGCGAAACCGCACGGAAAAGCTGCGTGCTTTTGAACGCGACGTAAAGGAATTGAAAGACCGGTTGCATCAAACGCAGGTCATCCATAAGCAGGAACATATCTCGGTCATGGATGAAGCCTTATTCGAAAAGCAAGTTCTGGGCGAACTGGTTAACATCACCAAAAAGACCGGGCAAGAGGATTCGGAACCAAACAGGGAAATTTTTGATCAGCATAAAATATTGACGGAACAGCTTGGCGCGGCGTATTTGCAATTGCAGTCTTTGACTTCGGAATTGGAACGGAGCAATAAAGAGCTTGAAGAAAAAATCGCCGACCGGACGGAGGAATTGAGAAAAAGCAACGTTGCCTTGCGAGAAGCTGTAAAGAAAGCGCAGGAGGCCGACAGTTTAAAATCCGAATTTATCGCCAATGTGAGTCATGAATTGCGAACGCCGCTTAATTCCATTATAGGTTTTTCAAAAGTGCTGATGAGCGGTATTGACGGCGACATTACGGATACCCAGCGCGTGGACCTTTCGGCAATTTATAACAGCGGGCGGCATTTGTTGGAAATCATCAACAGCATACTTGAACTGTCCAAGATAGAAGCCGGAAAAATGGAACTTCATAGTACGACTTTTGATTTAGTGCCGATCGTTCATGAAATCGTGACCGCGAGCCAGACTCTTGTCATGGGTAAGAAGATTAAGATCGAAAGTAAGATTGAAGGAACCATTCCTGTTATCGAAGCTGATGTCACTAAAATACGGCAAATTATTTTTAATCTTATTTCCAATGCTGCAAAATTTACCGAAGAAGGATTTATCACCGTTCGACTACGCGCCGACAAAAGCCGCGTTGCTGTCAGCGTGATCGACACAGGAATTGGAATTGATAAAGATCATATTGACGCCGTTTTTGAAAGATTTCGTCAAGTGGACGGTTCTACGACCCGGAAAGCCGGCGGAACGGGTCTCGGCTTAAGTATTGCGAAAAAATTCGTCGAAATGCATGGCGGAGAAATGCGTGTGGATAGTAAACTCGGTAAAGGTTCAGTTTTCACCATGATACTTCCCCTTAAGCAGAAATCATCTGAACCAAAAAAAGAATAAAGGAACTTGACTACGCCAAAAAAAGCAACAAAAATACTTTACGTTGAGGATAATGAGATGAATCGCCTGCTGGTGCGGCGATTGCTCGAACCGCGCGGGTATCAGCTCTTTGAGGCCAACGACGGCATCAGCGGCGTGAAATTGGCAGAGGAAATCGAACCTGATTTGATTTTGATGGATATCAATTTGCCTTTGCTGGACGGCCATGCCGCAACGACGCGTATCAAAAGTATTGACAGGCTGGCCGGCATTCCTATCATTGCGCTTACGTCCAACGTTATGGAAGGTGACCGACAGCGATCACTTGTAGCCGGCTGCGACGGGTACATTAAGAAACCGCTTGACGTTGATGAATTCCCGGGGCAGATCGAAGGTTATTTGCGCGGAAATCGTGAAAAAGTAGAAGAAAATGATGAGCAGGTTTTTTATAAAGAATACAGCGCCAAGCTCGTACTTAAGTTACAAAAACACATTGAGGAACTCGAAGAAAAAAACCAAAAGATCGAACAGCAGTCCAAGGAAATGCGCGAGGCCTATCTGGGTATCATTTTGTCATTTGTACGGGCTGTGGAAGAAAAACATTCTTATACGGCCGGCCATTCCGCGCGCGTGCGGTCTTTTTGTTTGAAAATAGGCGAGAAGTTGCAGCTCGATTTACACCAGATGGAGAATCTCGGGCAAGGGGCATTGCTGCATGATATTGGAAAACTGGTGGTCGAAATTTCCAGTTTAAAAAATGTTACCGGACTCTCTGATCAGGAATGGGAGGAAATGAAGAAACATCCGGAGATCGGATACAAAATTCTCAAACCAATTAAATTTTTGTCAGGTATTGTGAATATGGTACATCAGCATCATGAACGCTGGGACGGAAAAGGTTATCCACAAGGTTTGAAAGGAGACCAAATTGATTTTCTGGCCAGCATTGTTGCGGTGGCAGACAGCTACGATGCGATGACTTCTCAGCGCGGTTACAACAAAGTCTTAACCGTCGAAGAAGTTATTGATGAGTTCCGAAAATGCTCCGGCACAAAATATAACCCCGTTGTCGTTGATGGATTAATAGCGGTATTGGCTGATATACGACAACGTGATTCCAGCAGGGTCCATTAACCCTCAAAACAAAGTTCTTGCCTTGCCCCCGCCTTTTAGATAAATTGGAGTTACTTGCAACAACAACATTCCAACAAAGTAAGACATAATATCATTATCCGGAGGATTCATTTGTTTCGATCGAAATGCGCCTTAGTATTGATTTTTGGTTTCTTAGTGGGTTGTGAAATGCCTAAGATGCCCACGGTGAATGCAAAGTTGACTATTCCGCTGACCAATGAGCATTACGATATATATCGCCTGAAAAAGGATTTGGAGAATAAGAAAGATTCACTAAAACTCGCCATCGTGAGCGATTCCGTGTTATTAACCATTAACCATGATGAACATGTTCAGATCGGCGACAATCTGGACACCGATCCTACCGTAGATTCAACGGACGGTTTGATCAGTAACGACCTGAAACTAAGAGATTCAACCACCACCACATTTTCTCTGGGAGTATTGGGCCCAGCGTCAATAGATGCGTTGGCTAATACCAACGTGATTATTCCTGCCTTTAGTTTTCCGCAAAGATCTAAGACGGTAACGTTCGCCAAATTCACAGGGGCGACCATTCTCAACGGGTCAACGATAAAGACAACGGTCACGAATAATACACAAGTTGGTTTTGACACTCTGATGATTGTTATTATCGGCCAGAATAGCGCACGTATTGACAGTTTTATGTCCGTAGTAACTTCATTGGGCGACACCGATACAAGAGTTAAAACATTTACTTCGACGACGGTCGTAACGACGCCTTTTACAGTTCGGGTTTACGGCCATTCGACAGGCTCCGGCAGCAGTGTTCTCGTTGATACCAGCCGATCTGTTTCAATCAAAATGGTCGTAGATATTACCGGCTCAAGTATTACAGGGCGATTCCCATCTCAGGTCATCACGCGAGCCGATTCATTTAAGACGTCATCGAATTCTGTGATAGATAGCGGATACATAAGTTCCGGGAAATTAACTTTGAATTTTACTAAGACCATTCCTGTTAATGCCACCGTTTTGTTCACTTCCGAAGACTTCGACTCAGCCGGTCAATCGCTCACTCGTTCAATTCGCGTGACCAATAGCACCGCGCCGGTCATTCTTTTGTTGAATAAATGGAGAGTTGTGCCGAAAGACGCTGCAATTGGAAACCAATACCTGGATTATGACTATACTTACACGACCGACTCGATATCCGCTACCGGCACTCCGCAAACGATGGCGAACGGGCAAGGAATCAAAGTACGAGCAACTCTCGACACAATGAAGTTCTCAAGGCTAAGGGCGACGCTCGCGCAGGAGCAGGTTGATCTCGACAGATCTGCCCAATCCATTGACATCAAGCATCTTGATAGTGTCCAGATCAAACGAGCTTTCTTTGAAATTATTACGGATCACCGGATTTCGTTTCCCATGTCATTGGATGTAACTATCACAGGAAAACGTCTGCCAAACATCACCAAGACAGCCCATATTGTTGCGGATATTCCACCCTACTCAACCGGAGTCTCCCAACAGGACACGATTCGCACAACGAATTATGACGAAGTTGCGGACTTATTAAGCATTTTGCCCGACTCAATTATTGTGACGGGTATGGTTTTCGTAGGCGATGACATAACCTCCGGCGTGGTAAACAGGGAGGATTTCATCAATGCGCAGATCAACTTGCGCGCGCCGCTGGTATTTAAATTATTCGGAGATTCAGCAAGTAATTTAGTGAAGACGGATCCTTCAAAGATCGACATAAGCGAAAACCAGAAACAAAAGCTTTACGATCGGCTAAAAAGCATATCTATCAGAGGGAAGATCCGTAATCATTTTCCCGTTCCTATTTCCGTACAGTTTTTTATTGACAGCAGTAAAACGGATCCGCCAACTGAAATTCGTTTCTACGATTCCACTTCTGCGGTTAAATTTACCTATCCTTATGCGCCTCTTCTGATTAATAAGGGTGTAACGAATGCCGGAGGCATTGTCACATCAGCTGAGGAACTGGAGATAAATTATGAGCTCAATCAGTCGGAGTATCAAAGAATATTTGATAGCAGGATTGACAGCGTGAAAGCCTCCATCTACAGAGGATTGAAAGTTAAGCTACTAAACACCGGCGGTTTTGTACAAGTCTCGTCCGATGATTTTATCGACGTGAAAACGGATTTGGAATTTGAATTCTTTATCGATGAAGATATTAATGATTAGAAAAAACATTTTTCGCACACTCGTTCTATTTTTTATTTCATCATCCGCCATATTGTCACGGGCTTATGCCGGCGGCGGGGGAGAATCCGATGCGCGCGCCGTAGGTATGGGCCGCGCCAATACCGCCGTTGCAGAAAATACGGAAGCCTATTTGTGGAATCCGGCCAACCTCGGACTTACTTCCAAAAACCAAGATCAAATGATGCTGCAGATTTTTGCAACCGGATTTCGAGTTGGCAATAATGTTCTAAGCGGCCCCAATTACAACAAATATAACGGAAGATCATTCAGCGAAAAAGATAAAAAAGATTTTCTAGACCTGTTTGGCAGCGCCCATTCTCTAAGGGCTAACGGAGATGCTGAAGTAAGACTTCTTGGGTTTCAATATCGGAATTATTCGTTAAACGTCAAACTTAACGGTACGGGTTATTCCAAAATTCCCAGAGGAATTTTTGATCTGGCTTTAAGCAACTACGATGTAGGGACGAAATCATTGAATCAAAAAGGCAATGGCGGCGGCGAAGCCTATTTAGATGTGAGTATGTCGGCAGGATATCCTATCAAAAATATATTTCCGGATGTTGTGAAGGAAATGGCCGCGGGTATGACGCTAAAGTATATCAAGGGATTTGGCCAATTCACCATTTCGGATATGCATGGCATTATTGAAAAAAGCGATTCGATCATTACCCGGGGAAGTTATTTTACGAGACAGTCGGAAGGCGGCAGCGGATTTGGTATCGATCTCGGTACTGTGGCAAAGATCAACCGGCACTGGACTGTCGGAATCAGCGTGATGAACGTCTTCAGCCAGGTGAATTGGACAAAGAATGATTCCATTCGTAAAGGATCATTTTCAATTCGCGCCAACGATGTTTTTGACATCGATTTCAGAGACAATAAGAAAGACAGTTTATCATCTCAATATAACTCGGATAAAAATGATACATCGTATCATATCGGCTCGTACACGAGAAAATTACCGATGATTTTACGTGTCGGCGCCGCGTATCAGTACAATAAAAAATTGCTTCTGACCGGCGACCTTGAACATTTTCTGAATGATGCTGGCGGTTCCACCGTTCCCAGAATGGCCGTTGGCGCGGAGTATCGGACGTCGGACTTTGTTTTACTGCGTGGAGGATTGTCGCTTGGCGGCGATAATCGCGGCTTTAATGTTTCCACGGGCGCGGGATTTTTGTGGGGTAAGACTACGATCGACATTGCTACCAATAACTTCGAAGGCCTCATTACGCTCAGGCGATTTTCGTTTGCATTAAATGTAAAGACGATCCTGCGTTAACACTATAAAGAACATCCCAAATAAAAAGCTTCTTGTTTCTATAATACCTCATTGTGTATAGCGGAAGAATTATAATTCCGCCACACCATTGATCCTTTATCTCACCGCCATCGTCGTATGTACACAGATCCAATAACTCAAATGGAAACCTTGAAACAGCATCCTGCAATGGATTAGCTCTACGGTATCGTAACTTATCCCAACTTTAAACCATACTGAATTGTCATAAAAAATATATAGTTTTAGTCGGCCTATAACAAAAAAGCCGTCCCGAATATTCGGGACGGCTTTTTGATTAGATAAGATTATCTGCTAGAACGTATATCGCACGCCCAGCTGCATCTGCCAGCGTGAGCCTACATTAGATCTTGCATATCGTCCTTTGACTAGATTCGGATCTTTAGCGAATGAGAATACGGGTTGCTGATCTGATGCCCGGACGCCTCTAAAACGAATCTGGGACAGAGACTGGTTGTTGACAAACAGCGATTCGCCCCACTCTTTATTCAGGAGATTCATTAAATTGAAAACATCCATCGTCAATTCGAATTTACCGTATCGATCTGTGACCGGAATTTCCTGGGATAATTTGAAATCGACTCGATTGACCCAAGGCGAGGTGCTTGCGTTTCTTCCAATGATTTTGCCTCGAGCTTTATCCAACGCAGGATCATCACTGATCCAGTCGTCCAGATCTACCCACAACTGTTGTGGCGTGCGTGTATCGGAGGCGCTGGTACCAACTAAGACGATATCATTAATATCTCGTGGGACATAAATCAAATCATTCGACGAAGCGCCGTCGGCATTCACATCGCCGTTATACACCGTTGAGTAAGGTTGTCCCGATCGGCCAGAATAGAAGAACGAAACAGTTGTTTTCCAATTCTTCACGAACTCAAGGCTCTGCGAAATAGAAGCGATGATTGCATGGCGCTGTTCATAGTTCGAAGTAGCAGTTATATCTTTGTTGTTAGGATCGCCTTTAGTAGGATTAAACTGCCAATTTGAAAATGCGATACTGCTCGTCGCGCTGGTCACGTCCGTCGAACGTCCAAGAGTATAGGCAACCGCCGCATATAAGCCTTTGTCGTATTTACCGGCAAAACCGGAGGCAAAGGTCTTCTGCAATTGGACTGTAAAGTTATACTGATAGCCATTCTTCGAATTGGTAAGATACATTACGTTGCCGTATGTTTTCGTGAAAGACAACGTATCTTGACGTGTGGGTCTGATTGTTGGCGAGCCCATACCTGCACTCGGAACAGCCGTCGTGCTGATTGTGCCAAAACGGGGACGACTGTCATTTGGAGAATAAGACTGTGCTCCGACAAGACTGATGTCTTGGAACATCGCATCGTAAATCGGATCAGATGCAATCAATTCAAGTGTACCGATCAGCCCACCGGGGAGTTCATGATCGATGGCAAGATTTAATCGCGCAACCTGGGGGTACTTGAAGTTCTTGTCCATTAAGTTGATTGTTGAGCTAAAGCCTTGTCCTTGGCCCGGTCTGTTTTCGATCGGTTGGGTAAGCGGATCGGGATTAAAGGTCAGAGGACGTGCTGCAGTACTGTTAAAAGAAACAGTTCCGAAATCGGCACCGGTGTTGGAATACTGATTGGAGATCCACACATAGGGGCTTCGTCCTGAGAAAATACCGAGTCCGCCGCGTACTTGAGTTGCATTGTTATCAAACACATCCCAATTGAATCCCATACGAGGCGAGAAAAGGAGGTTGCCGCTTGCAACTTCATCTGTGGTTTTGTGGCCATAGGTTGCAAGATCCGATGCCAAGGCAAATGTATCATTGGCCGATGGCTTGTCGCTAATGATAGGCACGTCAATACGTAATCCCAATGTTAGCTTAAGATTAGGTAGGATCGACCATGCATCCTGTGCATAAAATCCTAATTGGGATACGCTAAATTTAGCTAATGGATCGGCTCCGGTTGAACGTTGAAAAGTCTCCGGATCCAGCGGATACGTAAGGAAATAGGCATTGATCATGTTTGTATCGCCGTTGGCTGAACGGATAAATTGGGTTAAACCGTTATATTGATAGCGGCCATTATATTGGGGCAGGAATGAATTCTTGAATGAAAAAAATTCATTGTGCGTACCGACTGTGAAAGTGTGATCACCCATGAAATACGTTACATTATCCGTGAGTTCTAAAATACTTTGTTTCAGAAGGTTATTCTGAGAGAACTGTTCAGTACCAACGACCATTTGCGACCCGCCATTATTAATGATCACGTTCGGAAAACGCATATTACCCGGATCATTTCGGTGGTCATCGATGTTTGAATAACCAATGGTTAATTCATTGTAAAGTGATTTTGCAAGAGTGCTGTTAAGCTGCATAACCGTCGAATTCGTAATGTTCTTGAATATATAACCTGCATCGCCAAATCGGAAGCCCGTGCTGCTGCTGCTGGTGCTCTGACCGGTAACACGTCGCAGAATCTCCTGATCTGCTTTGACATAATTATGGCGTACGGTTAAGCGGTGTTTATCATTGATATTATAATCCAACCTTACGAAAGCCTTGTTGCTCGTGATAGGTACATCTCGCATATTAAATCCGCCCGGGTCATAACCATATTTTGTTTTTAGAAAATCCCTGAGCGCTTGTGCTGTATCAGCAGGAATGGCGATGAAATCCGTTGCATTACTGTCGCCCGTGATTCCATAATCCGTGGGATCCGTACGACGCGTAATTTCACCATTAACGAAGAAAAATAACTTGTCTTTCATGATCGGACCGCCGACACGAAAACCCGCGGTTTTTTCGCTGAAATCGGTGATCTTGACGTCGTTAAGTTTGTTTCTTACGAGATCCTGGCTTTTATAGAAATAATATCCTGAAGCCTCAATGTTATTGGTTCCGGATCGCGTGATCGCATTGATCCCAGCGCCTGTAAATCCGCCCTGACGAACGTCATAAGGCGCAATAACGACCTGAAATTCCTGGATAGCGTCCAAGCTGATAGGGGAAGTACTCGCTTGTCCGCCGGGAGTTCCACTAGCTGCCAAACCAAAAAGGTCATTATTGACTGCACCGTCAATCTGGATATTATTAAATCTGTTATTGCGGCCCGCAGCGCTATTGCCTGCGAATTGGGGAGTCAACCGTGTAAAATCGCCGAAATCACGGCTCAGAGTCGGCATGGTCTGAATTTCCAGATTGGAAACGGTTTTAGCCGCACCGGTTCTGGATTCACTAATGATCGGGTTTCTCTCGGAAACAACTACGATGGCTTCGCCTTCGATCGTTTCTTCTACCACTTTGAAATCAACGCGGCGATTTTCGCCCAGAGCCAGCGTGATGTCTTCACGTCGGTCTTCTTTATAACCAATATAGGTTACAAAGATCGTGTAAGGTCCGCCGACGCGCATAGCGGGTATATTATAGCGGCCGTCTGCACGGGTTGCCGCGCCGAATCTTGATCCGGAAGGCACGTGGAGCGCAATGACGTTAGCGCCGTACACGGGCTGTCCGTTATTATCAGTAACGAGACCATTAACTGCAGCAGTAGTCACGCCTTGGGCGGAAACCGTCTGTGCGGAAAATAGACAAGCAAACACCAGAATCCCTGCGCAAAGCCAGAGAATAGGTTTGCTCATGAGCAAAGAGGGTAAATTCTTTGACATTCTGAGTTCTCCTTCTAAATTAGAGTGAATGTTAGAGTGACAGATAAGATAGTTAGTTAATGCTTGCATGCTAAAAAGAAATCTGAAAGGTTTTTGACGCATAAGTGAATCAGGTTAATTTATGCGTGAAGTGTTGGGGAAATATTATCGAATTGTTAAGAATTCTGCAAGCTATTTTTATAAAAGTTTTACTAATAAATTTATTGGTCTTTCCCGGTTTACAGCTTGAAATTCTTCGAAAGAATCATTACTTTTGCAGCCATGTTTTTGCGCCCGTAGCTCAATTGGATAGAGTGTTGGCCTCCGGAGCCAAAGGTTGTGGGTTCGACCCCCGCCGGGCGCACTAATTAAAATTCGAAACAAATCGGAGTCTCTTCATGGCAGAAAAAATCACGAAACGGTCACAGGATTATTCACAATGGTATGTCGATATTATCATGCAAGCGCAGCTTGCCGATTATGCGCCCGTTAAGGGCTGTATGATCATTCGCCCCAACGGGTATGCGGTATGGGAACATATCCAGCAGGCGCTTGACGGTATGTTCAAAGAAACCGGTCATGTGAATGCCTATTTTCCATTGTTCATTCCGGAGAGTTTCATGAACAAGGAAAAGGAACATGTCGAAGGGTTTTCTCCGGAATGCGCTGTCGTTACGCACGGTGGCGGAAAAAAGCTGGAGGAGAATCTTTACATACGCCCCACGTCGGAAACGATCATCTGGAGCATGTATCAGAAATGGATTCAATCGTACCGCGATCTGCCTATTCTGATCAATCAGTGGGCCAACGTGGTACGATGGGAAATGCGTACAAGGCTGTTCCTGCGGACAACCGAATTTCTATGGCAGGAGGGCCATACCGCGCACGCAACTTATGACGAAGCGGAAGCCGAGGCCGTACTGATACTAAATTTATACAAGACATTTGCAGAAGAATATATGGCGTTGCCGGTCATTCACGGTAAGAAAACCGATGCTGAAAAATTTGCGGGGGCGTTGCATACCTACTGCATCGAAGCGATGATGCAGGACAAAAAAGCGCTTCAGGCGGGGACTTCGCACAATCTCGGCCAAAATTTCGCCAAAGCGTTCGATGTGACATTCCAGGATGAAAAAACACAGCTTCAGCATGTATGGGCAACAAGTTGGGGAGTGAGCACGCGGCTTGTGGGCGCGCTGATCATGGCGCACAGCGACGATAACGGCTTGGTTCTGCCCCCGAAATTAGCGCCTACGCAGGTTGTTATTATACCCATTTTCAAAGACGATGAAGAAAAAGCCAAGACCGTCGAAGCGGCGCAAAATATAAAAAGCATTCTCAAGCCGTTGGGCGTTCGTATCCACATCGACGACAGAGATCAGTATCGTCCGGGATGGAAATTTAACGAATGGGAAGTCAAAGGCATTCCGATCAGAATGGAACTCGGACCAAAAGATCTTGCGGCCGGGCAAGTTATCTGCGCCAGACGAGACAAAATCGAAAAGTCGGATAAAGTCACGATTAAAACAGATGAACTGGCAGCGAAAATTCCGGTGCTACTCGACGGGATTCAGAAAAACCTTTTTGACAGGGCAAAAAAATTCCGTGATGATAATACCTTCTTTGTTTCGGATTATCCTCAATTGAAAAAACTGATGGAAGAAGATGCCGGTTTTGCAAAATGTTTTTGGGCAGGAAGCAGAGAGGATGAAGCAAAGATCAAAGAAGAAACGAAAGCCACTATTCGCTGTATTCCGATGGATCAAACCGGTGAAAAAGGGAAATGTCTGTTCACCGGAAAAGAGACGGATGTACAGGTTATTTTTTCTAAAGCATATTGACATTAAACAATGTGCTTATCGGGTTTACTCACATACGTCATGGTGAGCCCTTCGGCAGGGCTCAGGACAGGCTTGTCGAACCATGACAAAGTAT
Organism: bacterium; assembly: GCA_008933615.1. Classification (NCBI taxonomy): domain Bacteria; species bacterium. The sequence continues at coordinate 73,056 of WBUR01000018.1, forward strand.
GGTAAAATCAGCCTTCGACTTCGCTGGTATGTAAAGAGTCAAGAGTTTTGATAAGTTTTAATTCATAAAGTTTGTTCTTTGACAACACACTAATAACAAGATC